>CAYYPV010000045.1:0-8919 GCA_964473665.1 uncultured Candidatus Bathyarchaeia archaeon | reverse complement strand
AGGAGAAGGCGGTGCAGTTGGGTAAGGTTGAGGTGGAGGGGGTGGTGGAAGAGGATATTGTGGTGCTGCTGGTTGAGATGGTGGAATTCGTGAGCGGCGACGTCGTCTGCGGATGAGCATAAATGCAGCCACTATTATGATGACGACTACTGCAATGATTAGGATTATTGTTGGATAGCTGAGGAATAATTTTTGGGTGGTTACGGATTGTATTGATGCGTCACCGTTTACTGTGGTCGTTGTTCCAAGATATGATATTGACGCTTTGAATGTTCCTATAGGAATCTGATTAATGCTTATGGAGCCATCGCTGCCCGTGGGTGATTGTATGATTGTTCCGTTTGCGAGGGTGAACGTTACTTGTGCACCTGAAATTGGAATTCCAAGATAATCTGTTACAACTAATTTCGCGTTATACACTCTATCCAAAATAGTCTCAGTAAGCGGTGCGTTAACCGTATATGTAATGTTGCTTGTCGGCTTCACATTCTCACTTTCCCACATTACGCTGTAGATCTGGAATGCAGATCCGCTGTTAAGCCACAACGAGAAACTAGGTACACTTACCACAGAAGTATTTAGCTGGATTTCGAAAGAAGTCGGTATTATCGTATTAGTTCCACTATTGTCCTTGAATGCAAATGATACAAAGTACTGATGATAATATTTTGGATCAAATGTAATTGCAGAGGATAAACTGCTCGCAGACGTACCGGAAACAGCATTCCAACGTTCAGTTCCAGAAGCCGCAATAATAGGGTTATTTGTCGACAACGAACTATCTGCGTCAAGCCACACCTGCTCATTTGAAGTAGATAGAGCTAAGCTGAACGTTGAGTTACCGAACTGTTTACCTGAAAGAATAATACTACTTGACGGCGTAGATCCGTCTGAAGTTGAATAACTAGCCGTCACTAAGTATTGATGATAATAAGTTGGATCAATCGTAATTGCAGAGAATAAACTGCTTGCAGATGTACCGTTTATCGCATCCCACCGCTCAACACCAGAAGAAGCGGTAACAGGATTATTCGTTGACAACGAGCTATTAGCATCCAGCCACACCTGCTGACTTGCAGTGGTAAGCGTTAAAGTAAACGTTGAGTTGCCGAACTGTTTACCTGAAAGAACAATGCTGCTTGACGGAGTTGAGCCGTCTGAAGTTGAGTAACTAGCCGTAACTAAAAATTGGTGATAATACGTGAAGGCGATGGTTTGTGACGAAGAAACTGTCCCTGATGCAGCCTGACTAGTCCGCCACCTCACAGTAGATGTCGAACCGTTCAACGGATTTGTTTCACTCCATGATGACCCAGAATCTAGCCAGTAACCAGCAGCAGAGGTCGTCAAACTTTTACTATATGAAGAGCCGAACTGAGTAGCGCTGAAAGTTGGAGCGATCGGTGATCCTCCTCCAATAACAGAGTATGAAAGCGTATCTAAAAATTGGTTATAATACGTAAATACTGTCGTCTGAGATATAGATGAGTTTCCTGTCGTCTGTTGATTGGTCTGCCATCTCTCACTTGATGATGAACCTGACAGTGTGGTTGTGGTGTTCCATACAGTATTTGTGTCCATTGTGTAAAGCATCGGAGATGTGGTCAACGTTACGGTTTTACTTACACCCCCACTTCTGTAGGTCAACTGGGGCGGAGAATACCCTGATCCGCCGCCTACGATCGAGTAGCTTAAAGTAATGCCGCTTCCTGAGAGAGGAGTTTGAAGGTATAAAATTTTTCCTGTGCTAACTGTAAAATTCCCTTGTTGGTAGAGCTTAGTCCCATTGTATAATTGAAGCTTATAGTATCCCGGATAAATAGTTACAGTAACCTCTTTATTAATAAACAGACATCGCCATACGACAGCGCTTGCATCGGTTGCGTTGCTTATGTAGAGGAAGCCTGAAGTTAAGGGTGATTTAACATCGATTATGCCTATCAGAGACTGGTAGTACAGTATACTTAGAGTGCCACTTCCCCTTTGTATCCTCGCAATATTTTCTCCATTATCTATGTAGTAGAACCATTGGGAAAGTACATTGCTTATCGTTTCACCAGTGTCGCTGCCATAATTGTAAGCATATGGAATTATCTCATAGTTGTGTCCGTTCCAATACTCAAGTTGAAGTCGAACATCAGACGATTGGTCGGCAGTGCTAGTTCCTCCGCCAGGTCCCCCTAATATAAGTTCAGAATCATACCAAAGACCAGCAGGATTGTAGTTTTTTCCGTTCACTTCAAAACCTATCGTTTTAAGATTATTCACAGCTGTGAATGTAACTTTGTCGTAGGTTACCAATCCAAACCCGTCATTATACGCAAAACTAACTGTAGGCTTACCCGAAGAGCTTACCCCTGCAGTCACATTAAACGTGATGGTTGCAGGATATGTGAGATAAATATTGTCCCCTGCATATCCGCCTGTTCCTGTGAAACTTCCTATATTGTCCGCAAAATCAGAATAATAATTGCCGGCACTAGATGAACTAACCACACCATTACCCGATATACCCGTACTGCTCATTTGGGCTGTAGTAGATGAGAAGTTCCATACATTGTCAACGAAAAGAACTCCGCCTTTTGTATTATTGTTGTTGGTATTATAGAAAATGACGACATCCTGTATCCAGTAGACATACTGCGCATTGGTTGTGTTAAATGCAAGGTTAACATTCAGCTGAAAAGTCATCTCGTAACCTGCTCCACTCGAGTGAGTATCAAGGTATACGATAGTGGCATTTCCTATAGACTGGTTAGTTAGATATTCGTAAGGTGACCCATTTAATCCATTAATTCCATAGTCTGCTATTCCCATTGGAGCCGGCTCAGTAGAATATCCCGCAGTTACGCTAACTGCATGAGACCCCGGCCCACTCAGAAGAGGATGCCGCACCGGATTAGGAATTGCAGCAGGAGCGATTGTTACTCCTGAGTTTTTGGAGCTACTTGCCAAGGATTTCTGATTCACGCTACTTAGACCTGAAACAGGTAGAAGAACTAGAATAAGGATTATTGTCAATAAGACGCGAGATTTCAACTACATCATCTAAGTTTGATGTAGATAAGCATAGCATTTATAATTTTCCAGTCAACTTGTCATCGATTTTATTGGCGTTGGAGTCGAATCCACGGGTGACAGAACTGCTTGCTTTAAAAAGTTTCATGTAGCTTATTTAACTATTTCAAACATTCTTTCCAGTGAAACTTTAGCCTTCTTAGCTATCTGTTCAGGAACAGTTACTGCATGCTTCTCTTCTTTGATAGACATGTACACTTCATCAAGTGTGTTGCGTTTCATGTTGACGCACCACGCATTTTCGTAAGCTGGAATGAACGTCTTATTCGGATTCTCCTTCTTTAACCTGTGAATAAGCCCAATCTCTGTGCCAACTATAAATTTTGAGGCGTTCGATTGTTTTGCATAACGGCACATCTGTGATGTTGACCCCACGAAATCGGCTAGAAGCTGTACATCTGATGTGCATTCAGGGTGCACCATTATTACTGCATCTGGATGCTCCTCTCTAAGTAGCAGAAGGTCTTCTTTTAGAAACAGGATATGAGTTTGACAGAAACCCTTCTCAGGTATCGGGATTACCTTCTTACCTGTCTCATGTGCAACATACCATGCCAGATTAACATCAGGACCGAAAACAATCGTATCTGAATCTAATGAATTAACTACCTTAACTACATTAGCTGAGGTACAAACTACATCACTGAAAGCTTTCGCTTCAGCGAGGCTATTAACATACAAAACAATTGGATACTTCGGATATTTCTTCTTGGCCAACTCAACTTGGGCCGCTGGAAGCATTGCAGCCATTGGGCATTTTGCACCAAGACTTGGAATTAAAACTTTTTTTTCTGGATTTAAAATCACAGCTGTTTCAGCCATGAAGTCGACGGAGCAGTGGACGATAATTTTAGCCTCTTTCTCCTCCATAGCTCTTTTAGCTAATCCTACACTATCATCAACGTAATCGGCTAAATCCTGAATTTCATTTCGCTGATAATTATGCGCTAAGATTACCGCCTTTTTTGCTTCCGCTAATTCACGGCATCTTATCATTAGTTCCTTAGTTTTTGTGTCGTAGGGTAATCCTTCAAGCTCAGACAGCTTGTCATCTTTCACTTATCTAACCACCGTGACTCCAAGGAATCAGTGCTACTTTATCACCATTCACGACTTTCGTTTTTAATCCATTAAGCGCACTTATTTCCATATCGTTTATCAATATCAGCGCGTTCGGTCTAGGATCATTTAATTCTGAATCTATTAGCGTCTGCCTAAAATCGGGTTTAAACATCGCTGATAAATCCTCTAGAAACTCGCTTACAGGTTTACTCTGTTTCAATTCAACTGAGATTTCATCTTTCCCAGTTATGCCTCTGAGAACGCCTACAAACTCAACACTAACGTGCGTCTTCAAAGATTTAGACTTCTTCCTCGTGTTTTCTTGCACTAATAACACTTCCAGCCGGCAAAAACTTTAATTTATTTTCACGCAAAAGTTGAGCTATATAAGAATTTGCGTCATCGAGGTTTTTATAGAGTTCGATTAGGACTGAAGAATTTTTACTAAGCAGTTTGATTCTAGGGCATTTGGTTAGGTTTTTGCCCGTAGTCCTACTGGTCTTAGGAAGCTTGGTGTTTTAATGGTACTTATGTGGGTTAGCAGCTATGGTCGAGTAGACTTATAGAAAAGAGGGTGTCTGAATGTTTCCTGTAAGAACGAGGTTTACTATGTCTGTAGCGACTTCAATAATTTTAGACGCTTCCCTTAAAGCCTCTTTTTTAGTTAATGACTCTGGTCTATCATTTCGAACTTGAATTATGCGTTCAATTTTTATAAGAAGTTTAAGGAGACTGTCATTGGTTGAGGTCTCCTCTTCAGCGACGTATTGTATCAACGGTTCTAAGTAGATTGGATCGCCCAAGACATAATATGCAGCAGATTGAGCTTTCTTCATAGATAGTACAGCCAGACTTACAGCCATCATTGGAACTGGGCTTTTTTCAGCCGTCAATAAATCTGCTTTTGCCTCTCGAAGATATCTGAGCGCCCAACCCCGTTTGTAAGCGTCCACAAGGTAGGTTATGCACTTCGCCTCCTATTTTTTCAGGTTTAGCCTCACTTAATTATTTTTACACGTTCAACGTATAGAGTATTTTTTGATCGGGTAAGATACAAACTTAATTTGGAAATTTATTTTGGTTGATGTACTGATGGTGTTGACTTAAAGGAGTTTATTAATGCTTGAGTTTATGCAGCTGACTTTTCTACTTCTATGTGTTTTGTCCTAGAAATATATCCTGCAACTTGGTTACGTAATCGCTTGGAATGAAACGTTGCCATTTCATCAAGCGCTTTTTTATTGGCATCATAATCCAATGTGAACGCTTCTGGATGCTTCTCTAACACCTCTCTCGCAAATCGTTTGATTAAATCCTGTTTCACTCTTCCCATTATGATGCCTCGCAATCCACTGTTACAGCGCGGTATTCTCCATACGTTTTTGGCGTATTTTACGCTTTCTTAGCAATTGTATACCATGTTATAGTATAAAGCAGGTATGGGCTGAATGTAAATGATTGCAAACCTATTTAAAATGATTAAAATCGAGGCGTTCCAAGTCTTTACTGATTTATTGTTGACGCCTAGTTTTGATTAGTCTCCCTTAATCCAATATGAACAGTTTTTTGTTATTTAAAATAAAAAAATGAGCAGCGCCTATTTTCCCAATTAACAGTCAAAAATGCAAAAACAGGCAAGAAGTAAAATAATTTTAAAATAGTTTAAAATAACACTTTTTAAGCCTTATTAATATGAGCCGTCATAAAATAATTGCTTAAAGAAAAAAGAATGTGATAAAAATGGCTGCGGAAGAACTTCAAATAGCGCCTATGCACAGGATAATTCGGAAAGCTGGAGCTGAACGCGTCAGTGAGGGTGCGGCTGATGAACTTCGAAAAGCGCTTGAAGATATTGGTGTAAAAATAGCTAGAGAAGCATTAGACTTCGCTACGCATGCTGGCAGAAAAACGGTTAAGTCGGAAGACATAGCAATTGCAGCTAGAAAAATCCTTGAACGATAAATATTCTTTCAGCGATAAAAAGCGTTGAAAACCTTAACGCCTTTCCCTTCGAGAAGTCTATTTATAAAATTCTATGTATAGTATACTTATTCTTGAATATGTTTCACGTATCTCACAACAGTAAACCTGAAATGAATGACAGCCGAATTACCTTTTTTCTTCTAATATTTGGATTATGCTAATTGTGAGACTGTTTGAGAAGAGAAGGCTTTACTTATTGGGGTTTGATTTTTGGTGATCGCGGCTTCTTAAAGAAGGCATATTTTTTGCGTGACATTGATTAAAAGCAAAAGCGTTGAGGTTAATTTGAGTGGGAGACGTGAAGAATGAGAACAAAAAGGTTATTAAGCTAAATTAAGAGTAAACAGTAAAAAACTTATATTGGGTAAGTAGTTTGGATTAGATAATTTAAGGAGGAATATGTTTATGACAGAAGCTGTTGCTGGAACACTCGCTGGTCAACCAGTTATAATTCTGAAAGAAGGAACAAGTCGAAGGAGAGGTAGAGAAGCTCAGAGAAATAACATTATGGCTGCAAAAATAATAGCTGAGGTTTTAAAATCAACATTAGGTCCACGCGGAATGGACAAAATGCTTGTGGACAGCCTAGGTGATGTTACAATTACAAACGACGGCGCTACAATTCTTGACGAAATTGATGTGCAGCATCCTTCAGCGAAAATGCTTGTTGAAACAGCTAAGACACAGGACAAAGAAGTGGGCGATGGAACGACCACTGTAGTTATTTTAGCAGGTGAACTGCTAAAGAAAGCGGAGGAACTAGTTGACCAAGACATTCACCCAACGATAATAGTTAGCGGCTACAAAAAAGCTGCGGATAAGGCAATTGAAGCATTACATGATCTAGGGAAAGATGTTTCTATTGACGATGTTAAGACATTGAATAAAATTGCTTTAACATCAATGCATAGCAAATTAATCGGAGGCGCAAAGGAACATTTTGCCGAAATCGCCGTCAACGCTGTTAAACAAATAGCTGAGAAGTTGGGCGATCAGTGGATTGCAGACGTTGACCAAGTTCAAATTGTGAAAAGAACTGGTGAAAGTCTCCTAGATACGCAACTAATTAAAGGTATAATTGTCGACAAAGAAGTCGTTCATTCAGGAATGCCTAAGAAAGTTGAGAAAGCAAAAATAGCGCTTATAGACCACGCACTAGAAATTGAGAAAACTGAAATAAGCGCTGAAATAAGAATCCGCGATCCATCTCAGATGAAAGCCTTCCTCGACGAAGAATCACATATGCTAAGAGATATGGTTAACAAAATTAAAGCATCAGGCGCAAACGTCCTATTCTGCCAAAAAGGAATGGATGACTCAGCACAACAGTTCCTAGCTAAAGAAGGGATTCTAGCTGCAAGAAGAGTGAAGAACTCGGACATGGAAAAAATGGCTAGAGCAACAGGAGCAAGAATTGTAACCAACCTAGATGACCTAAAAGAAAGAGACTTGGGCTCAGCTAACTTGGTTGAGGAAAGAAAAATAGGAACAGATAAAACAATTTTCGTCGAAGGCTGCAAAGATCCAAAATCCGTAAGCATACTTATCCGAGGAGGACTAGAAAGACTAGTCGATGAAGCCGAGAGAGCAATGCACGACGGACTCTGCGTAGTTTCAGATGTAATTGAAAACAACAAAATAGTCTCCGGCGGCGGATCAATCGAATCCGAATTAGCCCGAAAACTACGCGACTACGCCACAAAAGTAGGCGGACGAGAACAGCTAGCCATAGAAAGTTTCGCCGACGCACTGGAAGTAATACCGAGAACCCTGGCTGAAAACGCTGGACTAGACCCAATAGACATAATGGTCGCAATGAGAGCCGCGCACGAAAAGGCCAACGGCGCATGGTACGGAGTAGACGTATTTAGCGGAAAAACAATCAATATGATGGACGCCGGAATAATTGAACCGCTCAGCGTAAAAGAACAGGCCATAAAATCGGCCGTTGAAGCCGCAACAATGATTCTTAGAATTGACGACGTAATAGCAGCCTCAAGAGCAAGAATGCCAGCAGGTCCACCCCCAGGCGGCGCCCCAGGAATGGGAGGCATGGGCGGTATGGGCGGAATGGAGTACGAGTAAATTCTCGGAAAACTCTTAAATCCAGTAATTCCCCTTTTTTCATACTGCTCCGGCAGAATGCTCCGGTAGAGGAGTATAATAACTCCGCCGAATACAGCCCGGTCAAGTATAGTGGCCTCTCGCCACAAAATGGGAGAAAGTCACGGACCCGGGTTCAAATCCCGGCCGGAGCACAGCTTAAGGCATATTCTTATCAATCAGCATGGTTTGCTAGCACTTGAACTTAGTTAGGGTGCCAGTCCCGATTAGAAATGGCATAATTCTTACCGAAAGTTTTTCGTATACTGATGCCTATTAGTTGTGATTAGGTCTAGTGAAATTGAATGCCTAATGGAAGAAATCCAAGATGCGTTAAAATTTTCTCACTTTTCAGCGTTATTTCTCGTTTTGAGATGAAAGCGGAGTTTATGAATAGATTAGTAAAACTTGAATGATAAAAAGGCTGAGTGAGGAAAACGGCTAAAACACGTAGACAGAAAAGAAAGCGAGATAAAAAGTTGTTAGGATTAGCTATTATTCTATTTCTAATAGCCGGAGCAATTATAATTGGTATATATTACTTATAATTTCCCGAACGCAATTTAACAACCCGCTGGTATCTGGGTTCAATTAGGTGCATGTCCCAATAAGAAGCGGGTTAGGATTGCAAAAATGAAAAAAATCACATACTACATTACGTAAATCAGGTTTACCGTAGTTTGAACATTTTTG
>CAYYPV010000044.1:0-1995 GCA_964473665.1 uncultured Candidatus Bathyarchaeia archaeon | reverse complement strand
TTCTTCGCTCAATTCATTATGCTGAGCTCATTGAAGTGATGAATAAACTTGGTAAAGACATTAAAGTGTATTTTTTATAGATTTAGATTATTATTAGTGTTAAAAGGTTGAAGTTAATGAAACTGGAAAATCAGAACATTTTGGTGACCGGTGGAGCCGGTTTTATAGGCTCTCATCTTGTAGATTCTTTGATTGCGGAAAATCGTGTTGTTGTGCTCGATAATCTGAGTAAAGGAGTTATGAATAACATTAATGCGCATCTGAGGAACCCGAATTTCAAATTCATTAAGGGTGATATTCTAGACAGGAAAGTTGTAGATAAAACTGTTCGGAATGTTGATGTTATTTTCCATATGGCTGCGGTTGTCGGTGTTAAACATTATGTTGAGGATCCAGCGCAGGTAATTAGAACTAATATTTATGGTACAGATAACTTGCTTGAAGCTGCTGCAAAATATAAGGTGAAACGTTTTATTTTTGCCTCAACAAGTGAGATCTACGGCAAAAATAAAAATGTGCCGTTAAAAGAAAACTATGACAGAGTTCTCGGCCCACCATTTATCGACCGATGGTGCTATTCAAGTTCCAAGGGTATAGATGAGCATGTTTGTAACGCCTATTTTAGGAAACATCAGTTGCCTTTAGTTATTCTGAGGTACTTCAATATTTATGGTCCTAGACAGGAGACAAGTGACTATGGTGGAGTTATTTCCATTTTTACACGCAGAGTGTTAAAGAATCAACCGCCGTTAGTGCATGGAGACGGAAAACAAACCCGTTCATTTACCTATATCAGCGATGCTGTTGAAGGCACAGTTCAAGCTTCTGTTAGGGAAGAAGCTGTCGGCGAAACTATTAACATTGGAAATCCTCATGAAACTTCTATAAACGAGTTAGCGCGATTAATCGTAGATTTGGCTGGAAAATCTGGAAAAGTGAAGCCTGAGCATATAGCGTATGAGGATTTTTATGGAACATGGTATGAGGACATACCCCGCAGAGTCCCAGATGCGAGTAAAGCTCAGAAGATCTTAGGATTTAAGTCTAAGGTTTCGCTGGAGAATGGGCTTACAAAGACTATTGAATGGTATAAACAGTATTTACGTTAGATTAGGGAATGAGTTTTTATAAGAGGCGACATTCCTGCCATCTCTTATCGTAGGCATCAAGGAATATTCTGATCAGTCCATCATTTGTAGTGTAGTGCGGCCTGAAGTGAAGCGGCTTTTTCACATCCTTTCGGGTGGCCCATATTAAGAAGACTAATTCTTTTCCATCGACCAGCGTCCCTCGGACTGGGTAGCTTACTTCTGTGCACTGTTTCACTTCTACGCCTAACTCTTTTAGTTCCTTAGCTCTTTGCATTGCTGTTTGGTCGGCTACTAGCATGATGACATTTACCTTGACGCCTCTTTCTAATGCTTGAGCTAATACTTCGCTAATTTTGTCATACCAATCGAATCTATGTGCGAAAATTAGGATCTCCTTTTCAGCATTCGTTATTATTTGGGCGGTGCGCAACTCCATCGCGGATAGGCTTTCCAAGGGTTCAAGTATTTCCTCCGCCTTTATTCCAGCTCTTGTTTTCAGGTATATTGGTTCAAGGGATTTTTGGAGAGATGTGATTACGTTGCGTGTGTTTTCAAGATTTCCGTGAAGCTCTCTTTCTTTTTTCTCTAATATGCCTGCTAACACTTGTTTGGGCTGTATTGCCGCAAACTTGTTTCCGTCAACTTTCACGAATCCTTTGCCAACAAGTTCTTCAAGAGCTTTATGAGTCCTCTTCAAAGTGAGCTTACATTGATCGGATGTTTCCTCAAATGAAATGTCTGTGGGATTTTCTATTAGAACAACGTAGACTTTTGCAGCGTCCTCTGAAAGTTCAAGTGACTTCAACAAATCAATGTCGGCCATAGCATCCCCCGTTTAATTAAATCCGTCTTATAAATTAACGTTTAATCAGGCTGGTGACTTGTTTTACAGCCCAGTCGGTTA
>CAYYPV010000043.1:0-9538 GCA_964473665.1 uncultured Candidatus Bathyarchaeia archaeon | reverse complement strand
GCCATCTCTAAGTCCTCTAACCGCCCATTCGTGCACGAACCTATGAATGCTTGATCCACTTCTACGCCGCCAACCTCGGACACTGGTTTAACGTTGTCCACTGAGTTAGGCCGCGCAATTTGCGGCTCCATCCCATCCACGTTTATCTCAATTGTTTTTTCATAAACTGCATCAGAATCACTTCTGATAGGCGTGAAAGGTCGATCCGTCCTTTCCTTAACATATTTTAATGTCCTATCATCCGGCTCCACTATGCCTGTTTTAGCCCCCATTTCAACGGCCATATTACACATAGTCAACCTTCCATCAACACTTATGTCTCGAACTGTTGAACCTGCAAATTCTACTCCTTTGTAGATGGCGCCGCCGACGCCAACTCCGCCAATGATGTTTAATATCAAATCTTTAGGCGTTACAAACTCCCGGAATCTTCCAGTTACATTAAACCTAATAACTCCAGGTATCCGGAACCAAATTTTACCCGTAGTGAAAACAGCAGCCATCTCTGTTGAACCTATGCCAGTCGCGAAAGCGCCTAGAGCCCCGTAGGTACAAGTATGCGAGTCCGCCCCAACTATCACTTCCCCTGGCCAAACGTATCCTTGTTCAGGCATTATCTGGTGACATATTCCGCCTCTACCAATATCATAGAAATTTGGAATCTTCTGTTCTTCAACAAACTCTCGCATAGTTTTTTGCAGTTCAGCTGATTTAACTGAATCAGCCGGTACTTGATGATCCAGAATCACCACTATTTTCTTTGGATCCCAAACTTTCTTCACGCCAATTTTGTTGAACGACTCAACAGCTAATGGTCCAGTTAAGTCGTGAACCATTGCAACATCTATTTTCGCCTCTACTATATCGCCCGGGTTAACCGTCTTTCTACCCGATGCCTTAGCTAGTATCTTCTCTATTGTGTTCAATTTGTACGTCTCCGAGTTATTGTTAGTAACTGCTGGCTACTTTTCTATTCCAGCAGTTTTTCTGATGAACTTGCCGACCTTCTCGATTTGATGCTTCTCCATTTCTTTCATTAGCTTGTTTAGAACAGGTCTACCTTTTTTATTCTCGTTTATCCATTCTTTAGCAAATTTTCCACTCTGTACATCTCTGGCGGCTTTCTTCATGTTCTCCTTTACATGTGCATCAACAACTTTAGGGCCGACAGTTAAACCGCCGTATTTAGCAGTATCCGATACTGACTTAAGCATTCCAGTGAAACCGCTTTTGTAGACTAGATCCATAATTAACTTCGCTTCGTTGCATGCCTCAAAGTACGCTAATTCCGGCGGATAACCTGCCTCAACTAGCACTTCAAACGCTTTTTTGATTAGTTCAATCAATCCGCCTACTAACACTGTTTGTTCGCCTATTAGGTCGCTCTCAGTTTCATCCTTGAACGTGGTTTCCAATACGCCCGCTCTAGTGCATCCAAGCGCCTTCGCCATAGCTAACGCAACTTGTTTACCTTTGCCTGTATAGTTCTGCTGCACGGCAATTAGAGCTGGTACACCGAATCCTTCTTGATAAGTTTCTCTAACTCTTGCTCCAGGGCTTTTGGGCGCAACCATTATGACGTCAACATTTTTCGGTGGAATTATCTGCTTGAAATGTATGTTAAAGCCGTGAGCAAAACCAAGCGTTTTTCCCTTAATCAAGTACGGCTCTATTTCTTTCATGTAAACCTCAGGTTGGTATGGGTCTGGGATTAAAATATGAATTATGTCAGCAATTTTTGCAGCTTCAGGGATTGAATACACCTTAAAGCCTTCAGCCTTCGCTTTATTCCAAGATTCACCATTAGGTCTTAAGCCAACTATCACATTTAATCCGGAATCAATCATGTTTTTAGTTTGAGCACGCCCTTGATTTCCGTATCCAATTATCGCAATCGTTTTTCCACGTAAAACATCTAAATCCGCATCATAGTATACTTTAACCATCTTAAATCACTCCTCAAATTATTCTTCAACTTTAATTGATCTTGTACCTCTGGATAAAGCTGTTATTCCAGTTCTCGCAAGCTCTTTCACACCGAAATTTTTCATTAATTCTATGAACGCATCTATCTTATCCGAGTCTCCGGTAATTTCTATCATCATCGAATCCGGACCAACATCTACGATGTGCCCTCTGAAAATATTTGCGTAATGAATTATGTCCGACCGGTTCTTCGGGTCTGCGATGTGTACTTTCACAAGAGCCATCTCTCTAATAACGGCGATCTTCGGATCCAGTATAGTCACTTTTATTACGTCAACTAACTTGCTTAGTTGCTTTACTACTTGTTCAACCATTCTTTCGTCACCAGTAATTGTTATAGTCATTCTTGCAGTGTCTTGCTGTTCAGTTTGGCCTACTGATATGCTTTCAATGTTGAATACTCGGCGTCTAAACATATTTGAAATTCGGTAAAGAACACCGGGTTTATTTTCAACAATGATTGAAATGATTGTTTTTTCAACCATATTCTATCCCTCTTTTAAGTCTCCCATATCATGTCTTTGAGACCTTTACCTGCTGGTACCATCGGGATTACGTTCTCCTCCGGTGATATCGGGACATCTATTACCGTTGTTACGTTACTTTTTATCGCCTTTCTGACAGCATCTGAGTACTCCTTCATATCTCCGATTCTGACACCTTGCGCACCGTAGGCTTCAGCTAACTTAACAAAATCTGGAACTGCATGTAGATTTGTAGCGGAGTATCTTCTTCCATAAAACATTCTCTGCCACTGTGCAACCATACCCAACATGTGATTGTCCATAATTATTACTGTGACCGGAATTTTCTCTACAACTGATGTGGCCAAATCCTGCTCAGTCATTATGAAGCTGCCGTCTCCAGCTATGTCTACGACTGTAAGATCCGGTTTTGCAACTTTCGCGCCTATTGCAGCGGGAAAACCAAATCCCATAGTTCCCAGCCCGCCTGAACTTAAGAACGTTCTAGGTTTGTACACTTTGAAATGCTGCGCGGCCCACATTTGGTTTTGGCCCACTTCAGTTGTAACAATAGCATCTTCAGGAATTATTTTCCGAAGTTCACGCATTAATGCTGCAGGTTTTAGATGCGTCTCATCCCTCTTCTTAGATTTAACCTGCTCTCTTAGTTGCTTAACCCTATCCAGCCATGGGGAGCTTTCCTTCTTAATCACTTTTTGCACTAGTTGCTCACATATCGCGGCCAAAGTCCTCTTAGCATCTGCAACGATTGGAAGATCAACCTTCGCGTTCTTCCCTATTTCCGCAGGATCTATATCGATGTGAATTATCTTCGCTTCTGGGCAGAACTCATCAATCTTACCAGTAGTTCTATCAGAGAACCTTAAACCGACAGTCAGTAAGACATCGGCTTCTAGGATCAGTTTATTTGATTCTACCAGACCATGCATTCCAAGCATTCCTAGCGATAGCGGATGATTTTCAGGGAAACCGCCCTTACCCATTAAAGAAGTCGCTACAGGCGCCAACAAAAGCTCAGCTATACTCTGCAGCTCCTGCGATGCACCAGAAATTATTACTCCTCCGCCCGCCAGTATCATTGGCCGTTCAGCTTGCACAAGCATCTCAGCCGCTTTCTTAACCTGAATTGGATGCGGATCATACTTCGGTTTGTATCCTCTAATCTCAACTTTGTTTGGAAATTTCGCTTCAACCATTTCGTTCTGTACATCTCGAGGAATATCTATGAGAACAGGTCCAGGTCTACCTGTAGAAGCTAAATAAAATGCTTCAGTGAACACTTTCGGAATCTCTTCAGCGTACTGTGTCTGAAAATTATATTTTGTAATTGGCGTTGTAATACCTATGATGTCCGCTTCTTGAAATCCATCCTTCCCAATAATTGGTCTTGGAACTTGAGCTGTAACAGCTACAATTGGTATGGAATCCATGTACGCATTCGCAATTCCAGTGACTAGATTTGTCGCTCCCGGACCCGATGTTGCCATACATACCCCAACTCTTCCACTTGCACGTGCATATCCATCCGCCATATGAGCTGCGCATTGTTCATGTCTAACTAGAATATTTCTTATGTCAGAACTGTAAAGCGCATCGTATATTGGAAGCATTACCCCGCCGGGTATACCAAAAACTACATCCACTTTCTGCTGTTTCAGCGCCTCTATTACTGTCTGTGCGCCGGAAATTTTATCCATTTAGCATCACCACTCCATATTCCTATAGACTGTGAGAAGAAACCGTAGATATGTTTTGGGTGGATTTAATGCTATTCTTCTCAGTTTTAAAATTAATTGAACATAACTTGACGCGACTAGAGAACGCTATCCCTGCTATAGAAAGTCATTCCAAAACCTACCATTGAAAAACAGTATAAGGGAGCTTATTTTTATGGCTTTTGTTATTTTAAGTATTTAGTAATGAGCTTCGGCGTTAAGTCAACTTTGTTCACTTTGTCTTCTGATTAACCCTGATATAGTTCGGCGAGAAACATTTTACTCTAATTCTATATGTCTGTAACGGTCGTTAAACCTTTCAGGTAGACTAAGATGCGCCCTCAACTCTATTTCGCTTCAGGGGGGTTAAGGGTGACATCTTCCGCAACATCACAACAATCTTTGGCAAAATCTCCAAAATAAAATCTACATCATCATCTTTGTTATATTTTCCTAAACTCATTCTCAAGCTTCCACGCGCCTCAACAGGGCTAAGTCCCATAGCTAGCAATACATGGCTTGGCTCCCCGGACATTGAGGAACATGCTGAACCTGCGGATGCTGCAATTCCTTCCATATCTAAGCCTGTTACCAATGCTTCACCATCAATGTATGAAAATCTTGTGTTAACGTTATTCGGAAGTCTCCTAGTGGGGTGACCATTTAGATAGGATTCGTCAATCTTCAGAGTTCCTTCAATGAGTTTGTCTCTCATCTGAGTTAGCCTTGCGGCTTCCTCTTTCATCTCGCTTCTTCGAAGCTCTACGGCTTTGGCGAATCCGACGATGCTCGGAATATTTTCTGTGCTTGATCTGAGTCCAAACTCGTGTCCTCCACCGTGGAGTAAGGGTTCGAGCTTTACGCCTTTCTTAATGTAGAGGGCGCCTACACCCTTTGGTCCATAGAGTTTATGTGCATTAACCGTCATCAAGTCGATGTTCATGTCACTCACGTTGATTGGAATTTTTCCAAAGCTCTGGGCTGCGTCAGTATGGAATAATGCGCCATGATCATGGCATATCTGGCTTATTTCCTTTATCGGGTTTATCGTTCCAACCTCATTGTTTCCATGGATAACGGATACGAGTGATGCCCCCTGACATAATGTTTCTTCAAGTTTAGTTAGGTTGACAAGGCCGTATTTGTCAACTGGCAGGAATGTAACCTTGAAGCCTCTATTTTTCAGCCACTTAGCGGAATTGAGTACGCATTCATGTTCGACTGTAGTTGTAGCTATGTGCACTCTTCGTCTCTCTAGGCTAAATGCGTGACCTTTGAGAGCGAGATTATTGGATTCTGTAGCGCTCCCAGTGAATATGACTTCATCAGCGTCAGCACCCATAAGATTTGCGATGATTGCTCTAGAGTTTTCCAGAGCATTTTTTGCTTCGTGCCCAAAGGAGTGGGTTGACGATGCGTTTCCGTAATACTGTTCCAAATAGGGCTTCATAGCCTCTAAGACACGGGGGTCAATAGGCGTCGTCGCCGCATAATCAGCATAAATCCTTCTCAATCTTTCCACACCTCTACCTTAAGATGAATCTGTCCTCAAGAAAATCGAGTTTCTTATAGGTGATTTCAGGCACTGTTATAGAGGCATCCCTAGACGGTTTGCAGATAATGTCTATAGTGAATAGCTTTAGGACTAATGGCGTCGTAGCCAGCAGGCCCCATCTTTTTTAGATTTCAAACATGTATTCTTCTTTCAGACTATAATTTCTGTAGCGGAGCTCAGGCGTCGCTATTGTCACTTCTGTGTCTGGAGGAATAGATGAGGTTATCCAGACGTTCCCGCCTATAACCGCATTGTCTCCTATGACGGTTTTTCCTCCCAGAATAGTTGCTCCAGAGTAGATGATCACGTTGTTTCCGATAGTCGGATGCCTTTTTCTTCCCCTGATTATACGTCCTCTCTCGTCTTTTGGGAAGCTTAAGGCACCTAAGGTTACTCCTTGATAGAGCTTCACGTTATCACCTATTTCACTTGTCTCTCCAACGACAACTCCGGTACCATGGTCGATGAAGAAGTTTTTCCCTATCTTTGCGCCAGGATGAATGTCTATACCAGTTAGGGAATGTGCATATTCACCCATTATACGGGGTACTAACAAGACTCCTCGAAGGTAGAGTTCATGAGCTAACCTGTAGGTGGCTATGGCTAGTACGCATGGGTAGCTTAGTATTACTTCGTCAATGCATTTAGCAGCCGGATCTCCATCATAGGCTGCTTGGATGTCTCCTGTGATTAGCGCCCTTATGTTTGGTAGCTCTTGCAGGAGCTCACTTGTAACTACTTGTGCCCTCTTAAGACAGAAGTCTTCGGGGCATTCTTTAATCTGTCTACAGGCATATTTGAGGCTCTTCTCAATCTCGATAACCAAACGAGAATGCAAAGAGTCGAGGATATTGCCTATGAAGTATTTCGTATTTTGCTTTGTAATTTCTTCTTTTCCAAAATATCCTGGAAATACTATTGATACGAGATCTTCCAGAATGTTTATGACGGCTTGTTTTGAGGGTAAGTCCTTTCCCTCTATGTGATTTATGCCCCCGTACTTCTCATAGTTCTCCGCGATGTCGTCGACCAGCTTTGACATTTTTTTTTCAGCCCAATTGTTGTATGGGGTTTCAACGCCCTTCATCGTCATCTCAAAAGACTGCTCTGGGGTACATGTGAAGGACGGCTGCGCATCGTATTTCGCTTTATTCTTTCCTTCCGTAACATTGCTGGTTGCAGTTTTTTCCATTTTCATTTTCACCTGTTTCCTATAATTCTTGAAACAGTGAAGTGCTGAGGTAACGTTCTCCGGTATCTGGAAGAATGACTACTAAGAGCTTATTCTTGTTTTCTGTCCTTGAAGCAACCTCTAACGCAGCGTAGGCGGCTGCTCCAGAAGATATTCCCACAAGGAGGCCTTCTTTTTTTGCTAGGAGACGTGCAGTCGCCATAGCATCTTCATCCTTCACCTTTATGATTTCATCTACTAAGTTGAGCTTTAGAACGTCTGGAATGAATCCTGCGCCTATGCCTTGGATCTTGTGGGGTGATGGTTTGCCTCCGCTTAGCACTGGTGAAAGGGCTGGCTCTACTGCTATTGCTTTGAACTGGGGTTTAAGAGGTTTAATAAATTCTGCTACGCCTGTTATTGTGCCGCCTGTACCGACGCCTGCAACTAGTATGTCTACCTTTCCATTTGTATCGTTCCAGATTTCAGGTCCAGTAGTTTCTCTGTGAATCTTAGGATTAGCCAAATTCTTGAACTGCTGCGGAATGAAGGAGTTAGGCGTTTTCGAAGCGAGTTCCTCCGCAACCCTAATAGCGCCTCTCATCCCTTCACCGCCTGGAGTTAGAACCAGCTCGGCGCCATAGGCTTTCAGGAGGTTTCGGCGTTCTACACTCATTGTCTCGGGCATTGTTAAGATGAGTCGGTAACCCTTCACAGCCGCGACCATGGCTAGACCTATACCCGTGTTGCCGCTAGTGGGCTCTATTATAACTGACTTTTCATTGATTAGTCCTTGCTTTTCCGCTTCATCTATCATGCTTAGGCAGATTCTGTCCTTAACACTGCCTCCAGGGTTTCTGGATTCCGTTTTTGCAAGAATAGTGCACTTTAGGTCGGCTGCGATCCGGTTTAATCTTATCAAAGGGGTGTTTCCGATAGTTTCCAATACTGTGTTGTATATCTTCTCCATAGTCCATCATCCTCAGTATTATAACACTGTTAATAACAGTGTTATTAAAAAGTAACACATTATAATAAAGATTATGCTGTGTTGCATGAGAACAGAACATTAAAGTTAAAGTTGTACTACAAAAACTTAGGAGAAATATTTCTTGACGCCAACTGATACAGATTTATCTATAGAAGAATTAGAGTACTTTTCACGCCAGATAGTCCTCTCAGACATCGGATACAAGGGGCAGTTGAAGCTTCAGAATGCGAAGGTCTGCGTCGTCGGTTTAGGAGGCCTCGGCTCACCTGCGGTAATCCAGTTAGCCGCTATGGGCGTAGGTTTCATACGTCTTGTTGACAGGGATGTTGTTGAGCCTTCAGATCTTCATAGACAGCCACTGTACGATCGGGATTCGCTTGGCTACCCAAAGGTTGAGGCTGCTGCTGCACGAGTTAAAAAGATTAACCCTCATACCAGAACTGAGTTGCTTCCTCTCTCCATCGACAATGAAAACGCAGAGGAAATAGTCAAGGGTGTAGATGTTGTCCTAGACGGACTTGATCATATCGCGCCACGCTACATCCTAAATAGATCATGCGTAAAGCAAGATTTACCATATATTTTTGGTGGAGCGACAGAGACCTTTGGAAATCTGACTACAATTCTTCCACGTAAAACTCCATGTCTGGAATGCTTCATGCCAGGTCTAAAGGATGAGGATATACCCACCTGCGGAGTTGTTGGTGTACACCCCTCAGTTCTTGGGATAATATCCAGTCTGCAGGTTTCTGAAGTAGTTAAGATTATTCTCGGTAAAAATCCAAGCCTATCTAACAAGTTCCTCTTCTGTGACATTCGTCGGCTAACATTCGACGAAATGGATATTTACAGAAGAACTAACTGCCCAGTTTGTGGAGACCAAGAAACTTCTACGCCGACCATAACTAGAAAATTAGTGGAGTCAATATGCGGTAGAGGCGGACAACCAGCATTAGTAATAACTCCAAAAGAAAATCTTAGTTTAAATATGGAAAAGCTTAATGCCCTTCTAAAAAAGAGAGAGTTCAAAGTCAAAATGCGAACTTATCTAAGTACAACCTTTAACATTAATAATAAAATCTCGTTCAGTATTCTACGAAGCGGAGTAACAATCGTTGAAGGCACTAACGATGAGCAAAAGGTTCTTGACATTTTCAGAGAAATCGTGGTTGATGGTTTAGGCATATCTCCGTCTAGAATAAACTAATACTTATACTGTGGAAATGGTTTTATTAGCTCAACTGTTTCTCTGGATTCGCAAGTTTGAGTGAATTAAGAACAACGTGGAAAAATCAACCAGTGTTGGGTCGTTGGAACTCTCCTTTGCCATACAATTTCACTTTAATTTCAATGATATTAAATTAACAAATAAGACGCAAACCTAACACTTTTGTCACGCCACAATTTCTGAAAATGTGAAGCTATAGCAGAAGCGCAATAATGGTATTTTAGCTAAATTTATTTAAATGTGGTTTGAAAGCCTCAGACTAGCTTTTTTTCTTATAGTTCGTCATCAGCACATTCATGCCGCTGAGCATAGCCTCGACACTGGCCATTACTATGTCTTCTGTGGCACCCATAGCTGTAGCTACTCTGCTGCCTTTTCGCAGTCGAACAGCCACTTCTACCAGCGCA
>CAYYPV010000042.1:0-11180 GCA_964473665.1 uncultured Candidatus Bathyarchaeia archaeon | reverse complement strand
TTTCAATACAACTCAACAGAAAAGTCTTAAATTCGCTAAGCAGAACAACGGAGCCGTTGTCTGCCGAAAGAGCTTCCTAAAGAAAATAGGCAGTTTTTTAAGGCATCTACACTATGCTGCCCTTGCATTTCTTGCTATTCTCTCACTAGTTTTTGGGCTCCTATACCGCTGGCTTCTAGTCATCGGCATAATACTTTTTTTTAGCATCACTGTTGTGTAGACGTCTCTATTTGGAAACAATCTTTAATTAAAAAGCATAGAAAATGAATAAATGTATGTGCAAAATATGGTAGAAAATGTGACTGCATGCAAATCTAAAGCTATTTTTGTTATTATTGTTGTGATACTTTTCACTTTTTCAGGTTTATCTAACGTTAAATCTGGAAGTCTTGCAACTTCTCAGAGTACTGAAGGACAATTGCAAGAAAATTATGAAAAGTATCTATCTTATGCCCAGCAAATGGCAAATGCATGGATTACTAAAGCTTATGTACCAACTACAAAACTATTTACCGACGCCTTCAATACTGCCACCCAAACACCAGCAAATGAAACAGCGGGCAGTTCATTTGATGATAATGTTCTAGTCTTAGATTTCTACATCCTTTATCAGTTAACTGGGAATGTTACTTACCTAGAGGTTGCAAAAAATTATTATTCTGAGCTTTTGACGTATGGGCGGGATCAGTTAGGATTAATAGGAGATAACTTCAACCCAACCAACCCTAAGGATAACCATATTAATGATTCTGACGCATCATTTGACTGGAATTCTCCGCTGCTGTTCCTGTTTAGTAGCAATACCGCTTATGTAAATTATGTTAACGCTATTATCAAAAATCACATTGTCTATACAAATGCCACCGTAGCAACATCGCAAGCTTCATACAATGTCACTACCCAGTCTGGGGGAAACGATGGTGATCTGACTCCTGGCATTATCTCCTTGCTTTGTGACGCGTATCAATTTACGGGAAACTCAACTTATCTCGAATATGCTGTTAAACTTGGAGAATGGAGATGGTCGCTAGTGAATAAGAACACATACTTGATGTACGATACGTATGACCCTTCAACATTAACTTATGGCGGGTATTCAACTATTGATACACCCTTCTACTTCTTAACGTGGGTAATTTTGTATTATGCAACAGGTAACAACACTTACTTAACTCGGGTAAAAGACTGCATGAATGGGTTCATACAATACATGTATAATTCCACCGATGGATCTGTTTACAGTTGGGTAACACCTGATGGGAAGTCCCATGGTGCGGCGTATACAAATCCAGATGATTATTATTCACCTTTAATGTTTACAATGGCTGCGTACTCCCTAACTAAAAATGATACTTACCTTGAAGTTGCGAAGAAATTAGCTGAGTATGATTATAACCTTATTAAATCATCAGACTTAACTGCTTGGCGTACATGCATGAGCTCATTATTTCTGAATGTGTATTGGCTTACTGGGAACACTACGTTTCTGCAATGGTCATACAATGTTACTGATAGTGGTTTAAACAAGCTTTGGGTTGAACCTGGCTTTATGAAAGAAAGTGCTACCGACGTAAACGCGTATCCTCTCAGCAATGGCTGGATGCTATTAAACTTGATATCGTTAGCTATTCCAAATAGGATAGACTTCATTTTTAACTTGCCGTATCTTGGGCAGATTCTTCCTAATGGCCTATATCCAACTTATTACTATAATGGAGTAAACTTCACCAGTTTCGTTTATAATTTCGAAATTAACGCGACAATATGCACCATATCCAATGTTAATAATCAGCGAGTTGACGTCGCCATTCCCATAGGCACACTACCTGTAAGCCAAGTTAAGATTAACGGTGAACCTTACTCTCAATGGGAAGTCAAGTATGCACTCGGCGGAATATACGTCGTAATTCAAAATTTCTCTTTATCCAACGCTACGGTTATCATTGAACATACTAAGATAGTTGCATCCACAATTCCTTACCTATTAATATTTGGAGGAGGGGTAGTCTTTCTTGCACTTATTTTAATCGTTTTTAGAGTACGTTCGAAGCACAGGAAGGGCAGAACGGTTGGATGAGTTCAAAGAAATAAGACAGCGTTTTGATAGGGCGGCTTTGCAGTTCGGTAGAGAAGGGAGAGGTATCAAAGCAGTCCTACTTCCTGATATGCCAAGCTGGATAATTGAGTACGCAGACAAACTGTTCATTAGAGCTTTTCGTAGACTCGTTAAGACAGCTGAAGCGAATAAAATCTTGGATGTTGGTTGTGGGGTCGGTAGACTGACATTTAAGCTTTCAGAGCTTGGGCATACTATTGGAATCGACATTAGCTGCAATATGGTAAAAATAGCTCATGAGAAAGCTAAAAAATTGGGTATAGATGTTGATTTCTGTGTTATGAGTAATTATCGCCTAGGCTTTGTTAACGAATTAGCTGACATGATCCTTTCCAGCGGCGTTCTCGAATACATAATAGACGATGAGCACTTGAAAGCGGCTTTAAATGAGTTTGCTAGAGTGGCGAAGCCAGGCTCAAAAATCCTACTTATGGAACCTATAACCACAAAACCTCTTACTCACTATGGAGAGAGGAAGCCCCCTGATTACTGGAGTCCGGTACCCAGCGTTTTCTGTCTTAAGGTATTACAATCTCGAGGCGTAAAGTTAGTTGCGTGGACCGGAATCTGTGCTGAGCCTTTAGGATCGTTAGCCGTACTTCTAGGAAGAATAAACATAAAGCTTCCAAAAATTAGTCTATTAACCAAAGCTTTTATCCCGGGACTATTTTTAACTGCAGCGCTAACTCAAAATGCTTTTAAAAATGCATCTCTACTTAAAGCATTTTTGCTACAGAAGCAATCATAGTTTACTGAGTGATTAGTGTTCTAAATGATTGAAATCAAGGAAGCTACAGAAAAATACGCAAATGCTTGGAACGCTGTGGTATACCAATCTAACGATGGAAACATTAATAGTCTTTTTGAATGGAGGAGTTTATGTCAGAGATTGGGGTTTAAACCAATTTATCTTATCGCTGAAGAGAACAGCAATTTGCTCGGAGTAATGCCTGCATGTTATGATCGCCGATTTTTAAGTGAGATTGCAATGTCGCCCCCTCCTCTCTTTGTCGATTATGGTGGTCCTTGTCTAATTAACTTACCAGAGAAAGAGAAAATTAAAGTTTCTAATGGTTTAATTTCAACTTTTGATCAATTAGCAAGAAACTGCGGCGCAAGTATTTCCAATATCTCCTCTATGGCGACTGACCAATCACTGCATTCTTTGCTAGCGGATCTTGGTTTTAAGGTGGCTGAGCGGGATTATACATTGATAGTTTCTTTAAAAGAAGACCTAAACTACGCGTGGAACTATCTAATTGCAGGAAATGCTAGAAAGGCCATAAGGAAAGCGATAAAATCAGGGGTTGTCGTAGATCGGCAAGAAAGTAGTTCTGCGCTACCCGATTTTTATGAGCTCTATGTAGATTCTATGAAAAGGCTGGGTGTACTCCCTTGTCCATACTCTATAGCTAAAGATATGTGGCGTTTAATGGGCTCTTCGAACTGCATGAAGGTTTTCTTTGCGAAGATCAAAAATGAGTGTATCGCCGGGGTTCTCTTTTTTACATTCAGAAATTCGATAATAGGATATCTCTCAGTATCTTCCAAGAAGTACCTGAAACTGCAACCAAATAATTTGCTTTATTATGAAATAATAAAATATGGGTATGAAAATAATTTTCCATTTATCGACTACGGAGCTGCACAGCCGAATACAGGTTCATTTGAGTTTAAAAAAAGTATGGGCGGTAGACCACGTGAAATCTACAGTTTTAAAAAAGTTTACTCAGGCTCTAAGTTACATTTGAAGTACATTTTACAATTCCCGAGAACTTTAATCACGACAGCATTCAACAAGTACATTTTTCCAACAGCTTTTTCTAAGCGATTAGATGAAGATACGTGGCGGCTATTTTCATAGTTTATTCCAATCAAAAGTGAAATTAATAAATTATCAACGAACAACTCTAATCAATAAATATTGATCGATTAGTAAAAATGTGGCTACTAATGTAGAAAAAATTGTTTTAGAACACCTCTTAAACAGGAGGTAATTATTTGCAGAGACTAATGAAAGAGAAAAAACGTTGGGATCAGCTGGCCATAACCTTCGGTCGGGAAATGGGAGGTTTAGCCGCAATTCAATTCTATGATCTCGGGTCTACTAAATGGTTGAACAATTACGCGGATAAGCTAAATGTATGCGCATTCAATAGGCTTGCAGATCCTTCTGTAGCGGCGGAGTTGATCCTCGATGTTGGTTGCGGAGTAGGTAGAGTCATTCCGCAACTTTCGATGATGGGATACACCATCGGAATTGACTTCAGTAAAGAAATGGTAAAATTGGCGCATGAAAAAACTAAGCAGATGGGCATCAATAATGTTGATTTCTGTGTAATGAGCGTTAATCAGCTAGGCTTCATTAAAAGCTTCAGCAATTTTGTAGTATGTGTTTATGTTCTAGGGTATTTGCCGAATAATAAACTGCTGGAAGACTCTATAAGAGAGATTATGCGGGTCGCAAAGCCTAACGCAAAATTCTTGATAATGGATAACTTCGCTACAATTCCACAAAATGCTCCCGTTGCTGATCCTCGTAATTACGTTTTTTCATCATCAAATTTTTTTGATATACTGCCCTACCAAGGTGTAAAAACTATAGAGTGGATTGGTGTATCTGCAAAGCCATTTGTCGATATTGCTTTGCTTCTGGGAAGAATTGATAGAAAAATTCCATTAGCCAAGCCCGTAGCAATGATTCTGGGTACATTGTTATTTTTTACGTCAATTCTCACTCAAAAATGGTTTAGAAATGCTTCAAATCTTAGGGCATTTCTTTTTCAGAAATTCAACTCTAACATTGTTTTTTAAGAATCCTACTCGTTTTTAACGAGCTATAACAGTAGTTGGACGCCTACCTCATCATGTCATTTCTATAGTTTCAGAACTAGGAATACAAATAGAAAAATTGTTAGAAGTATTGCAAGTAGGGTTGAGAAATATTCAAAGCAGTATCCAATGTATCTTCTTAGTCTCCTTGGAACAGTCTGCCTCAAAACATTTCGTATTGAAGATGAAGGATGAGGGAAAAAAAGATGCTCCATTAATACGTAGCGCCCCAGGTATAAGGCGGATACCAATATAAAAAATAAGGAAGCCAAGCCTAAAACCAGAATCACCCCTAAACCTATTATTACCGTGACCGCGAATATCTTCCGAAGTATATCTGCAGTACTTAACCTGTGAACTACCGCGACAGTTTTTTTACCAGTAATCAAATTTGGAATATAATCCTTAACTTCTTGATCTAAGCGGCCATACATTTCAGCGAATGCCACTATTGCTGAAATTAATACGATTTTAATTGTAAAACTGCTCCCTGAAATGGCATAGCCAACTAGAAAAAGTAATATCGCAACTGGGAAATGTACAAGCGTAGAGAACGGATATGTTTTTTTGAACCTAATTGGCGGTACAGAGTAAGCCGTAGTGATTAGGATAGTTAAGAGCAGTAAAACACAAAAAGTTAAGGAAACAAACACGGCTACGCCAATACCCGCTATAAGGAGTAGCAGAGAAACTACTGCCGTCTTCTTTTTAGATATGACCCGTGATACTATGAGTTCATCACCTGTAAATACTTCTTTAACTCTGTCAATTTCCACGTCAAAGTAGCTATTCACTAAGAAAATGTGACTTAAAATTAGAGATGCACTTAAGTAGGCTAG
Organism: uncultured Candidatus Bathyarchaeia archaeon; assembly: GCA_964473665.1. Lineage (GTDB taxonomy): Archaea > Thermoproteota > Bathyarchaeia > RBG-16-48-13 > CAYPFQ01 > CAYYPV01. The sequence goes on along the minus strand of CAYYPV010000042.1, from coordinate 5,393 downwards.
TGCTAGGATGAAACTGTTTGCCTTTATACTGAGCACTGATCCCAATAAAACCATGCCAAAAAGACTCTGCCAATGGGCTACTCTCAATACATCGAGAAGAGTAGACACTTTGTAATGCAGATGCTGGGAAAACATCTAAGGTCGTCACTTTAATTTATGATATATATTACTTTGATAATTAAACCAAATAATAGGCGATTGTTAATTATGCGCATCATGGTTGTAGGAGGGCATCCTGACGACGCGGAAATAAACGCGGGGGGCATTCTAGCTAAAAATAACGATAACCACATCGCAATAATGACTTTTGGAGAATTAGGAGGTAGGGGTGAATCTCCAGATAAACTCAAAATCATAAGAGAAGATGAAGCAAGAAGAGCTGCCAAAATACTTAATGCAAACATTCATTTTCTAGGCTACAGCGATTGCGATGTACATGCTACTCAAGAAATGAGACTTAAGCTCGCCGAATTAATTCGCGAAATAAAACCTGAAATAATTCTGACCCATGATCAATCCGATAATCATCCGGATCACCGTGAAACCGCTATAGCAGTTAAGGATGCAGTGTCACTTGCTGGATTATCTTCGCTTAAAATTAGGGGTGAGGCTCATTCTGTAACAAACCTATACACATTTGGGTGCGGGGGATCTATCTACATAGACGTCTCTCCCGTGTTCGACCAAAAAATGAACGCTCTTCGCCAACATCAAAGCCAGATTAAAATGCAGAATTTAATCCAAAAAGTGGCTCTACAAAATAAACAGTGGGGAGAAGAATCAGAGGTAGAGTATGCAGAACTCTTTAAACAGGTTTTTGTTAAGGCTTTACCGAAGCTACCCGAAGACTTCAGCTTAATAAAATGAATAAGAGTATAGTTTTTAGATTCTATTTGTTAAATTAAAAATATTTGAACTCTCCAGCCATATCCCCTGCTGTGAAAGACGGTCTTCATTCATGGATGCTATTTTTTTTCGAGACATTTTCATATATATCTAATAAATGCTTAGCTGCTTTTTTCCACGTGAACAATTTTTGTACACGTTGCAATCCTTTTAACCGCATTTCATTAACTAGTCGTTGATTATTTAGTAAGGTAATAACTTTCTCCGCTAGGTCTTCGGAATGCGTAGCTTCAAAAATTAGACCTGCATCACCTAACACTTCGGGGATAGCGCAAGCAGTAGAGCCTACAACAGGAACACCTGACGCCATCGCTTCTATTAGTGTCTGACCGAATGACTCTACAACTGAAGTGTTAACAAAAATATCAGCAGCCGCATAATATACACTCATACTTTCATGAGTTGTTGGAGGTAAGAAAATGATTGAATCCTTAACGCCCAATCGGGTGGCTTCATCAATAACCTGTTCGCGAATTTCGCCATCATAATCAGGGATCATCAAAAATTTTGCGGATTTTTCTTTCTTTTTGATAATTGGAATTGCACGAATAAACGTCAAAGGATCCTTTAAGGCCGTGAATCTGCCAATGAAAAGTATTACCTTTGAATCTTCTATTTTCAATTTTTGCCTTATCTTCTTCCCTGAAACATTTGGATTAAATATGTTAGTATCGACCCCCATATAGGTCACCGTTGAATCGATGTCGTAAATTTTCTTAAGAGTTCGTTTTATGTAGCTCGATTCAGATAAAACTCGATCAGCAGCATTAGCAACAATAGGGAGAGATATGTGTTTAACTAGAAAGTACCATTTCCTCTTAGCCCCTTTACTTAAACGATAGAATGTCAGTGGGGGAATAGCATCCTCCATTAAAACATAAGGAGTGCCGTAAATTTTTTTTACAATAAAGGGAATCCAAGCATCAAACGCACAATTAACATGAATAAGGTCAAAATTACGTAGTAATTTGAATGAATCTAATCTGCGATAAACCCCGCGAACTAATGGAACGTATTCAAAAACTTCTCTCTTAAAATTATGTGCTAGGCTATTAGCCGTCTTTGGATGATGTGTTACAATACCTTGAATCTGTGGTACCGTAGGATCTATTGTAGGCAGAAATACGCTAACTTCCACCCCTAGCTTATTAAGCCATTTTGCCTGATTCTTTGTTAATACAGGGTGACCCGAAATTACTGCAACCTTCATTTCAACAATACCTTGAAATAAATTACGAATTATTAGCTAATTGTCTTTCGATAAATAGCTACGAATTACCCATTTTACAGCTTGATTACTCCATAGATTACCATAATGCATAATGATACGAATAATAGGATTACTGTTGAATCGCGCAGTAAATATAGTAAACTTTTAATTTTCTTGGTTGGTTGTGGCACTCTCATTTGTCCTTTGTCAGCTGGTTTAAAGAAAAGGAATGTAGTAATGAAGAAAGCTACTACGACGGTCAACTCCATAACTACAGATCTCACTGCGAAACTTGTTATACATGCTGAGAGAGCAATTATAGCGAATGTCACGCCGCTCATCCTCTTATCCATGACGCCTCTTTTTAAATCCCCTAAAAGCAATCCTAAAACTAGATAACACACTCCCGCCGTCCCCAATGGAGTTGATGCGCTACCCATCAACGCTACCCCAACAACACCGAAACTTAACCCAGCTCTACCGTTAAATTCACTTACAGATGCGTCATTCTTTCCGATAATCCAAAATAACGCTGCTATACTGGCTGCAACCATTAAACTAGCTGCGCTCCACTGAGGAATTTTCCAAGCGGTTGAAATTGAGGTCTGCAAACTTTGCCAGTAATTAATAATTGTTTCAGCCATCTGCGTCAAGCCAGTCATAGCACCAGACTCCTGCGTAAGCGTCACTACCACAACATCTTTCTCCAAATCAGTTGAGCCGAACAATAGAAACATTTCATTGGTCCATGCGATAGAAGCCTGAGAGCTTGTGGCAATAAATGTTCCAGCAATGTTTCTGGTTAACGTCACCGCTTCCCCAGTAGTTTCCTCAACACCCAGGTAACCTGTAACATCAATTCTAGCCAAAATCGGGTTGGAAACTAAGTTAGAATTTGTCGGCAGATAAATGTAGTATAACGTTGATATGGAGTACGGTCCGTTTACAGAAGATGACTGGTTTACATACTGCGCTTCCTGAAAACCCTGCAAATTAGGCAAAAGGTTGCACAGCTTATTCGTCCTATAATCCATTATCAAAGGGGGAATCGAATCCGCTACAGGCAAGACGTAAGCTTGTAGGCTTATAACAGAAATTATGACAGGCGAAATTATCAAGAATAGGCAAACCATCTTAACAATATTTTTACGGTTGAGCTTGGTTTTATTCCTCAGGTTATTTAACCCCATATCGGTTTTATAACTCACTTAACGCAGTGCTTTTAATTAAATTTAAATTCTCTGGTGTAATCGACAATTTAATCGTACCTAGATTCAACAAACATTTATTTTTATAATAATAAATGCTACTTAAACATTAAAACCGCGAAATATGATTAACAGGGGTAATTATTTGCGTTCTCCTTTAACCGTTTTTATGCTAACCCTTATTTGCAGCCTAGTCGTCCTCTTAGCGACATTCTTCAGCCTATGCGTCGGTTGGGTTCTCAGTCGCGGGTTATACCCGATTTTAAATGCATTAGTCACTACCGTATTTGGGCTGATTGGATTCATAAGCAGCACTAAAGGCATCTGGGAGCTATCAGTAAAAATGTCTAAGAACGAGGAGAAGACAACTGAATGAATCTACTTATAATGTCCTTAATAATATCGTTAATCTCATTTATTCTTATATATGCAGTGACACCTAGTCTAATTAAAAAATTTAGAGAGATAGGGCTAATCGTTCCAGACGTTCACAAATCTGATGCAGATTTGATACCTACATTTGGGGGCATAATAATCTTGTCAGGTTATGCCCTAGCTGTAATTCTATTCATTCTTCAGCCCTTCCAAATAATTACTCTAGACATCTCCTATAAACTCTCAGCTGCACTCTTAACAATAATTCTAATAGGTTTATTGGGCGGACTAGATGATCTAAAGCCGATAAGGCAGAGATACAAATTCCTTCTTCCTGCGTGTTTTTCATTTCTAATAATTTTGGCTTGTAGAAACCAAAGTACATCCGTAGCCTTTCCATTAATAGGTTCATTAGAGTTTGGGATACTCTACTTGATTTGTTTTATACCGCTTGCGATAACGACGGCATCCAATTTCACTAATATGCTTGCAGGCTTTAACGGGATAGAAGCTGGATCTGGGTTTGTTGCTTGTGCAGCAATTTCGATAATCGGTTTTATACTTGGAAAATTTGAAGTTGTAATATTAACCTTGCCTTTGGCCGCTGCGCTTCTTGCATTTTTGCGCTACAACTGGTATCCTTCTAAAATATTTCCCGGAGACTCTGGCACTATGATGATTGGCGCGGTAATAGCTTCTGCCGCGATAATTGGTAAAATAGAGGTGCCTTGCATGATTGTTCTAATCCCTCACGCTATGGATTTCACATTAAAACTGCTAAATAGACGACCTTTTTCACAACGACAGATTTACGGTAATACTGCAATTCACCAAAACGGCATACTTTATCCTCCACTATATCCTGCTTTATTACATATGCCTCTGAGACTAACAAAACTTACCGAGAAACAATTAGTCAAAAACGTAATCTGCCTAGAAGTTGCTTTTGCTGTTATAGCAATAATCATTGCAATATTAATTTATTAAAGCAAATTTTTAGTGATCTAGATGTCGGCAAAACCGCGGGTATTAATTTGTACTGGAAAATTTACCTATGATGGAATAAGCAGAAACATTTTTGAAACATCAAAAAGACTAAGCAATGAATTTGATATTACCGTATTATGCTGGCAAGCCGTGCGTCCAACTCCAAATAATGTTAATTTGATAGCTATCCAAGCATTTCCTTCAAGCTTCCTTTTTTCATCAATAAAAGCCAATAAAATATTCGGAGAATACGACATAGTCCACGTTCACGCCCACTACTTTCTTCACGGTGCAGGCCTCTTCAGCAATTCACCCCTAATATACACGCATCACGGCGTACCTCCGTGGTATCTTCGTCAGGGTCCAAAACAGTGGATAGGTGTTTTTTTAGCTAATAACAGTCAAAAAATATTCATCCATCGAGTAAATGAAATAATAACTATAAGCAAATATGCTGCTTATGAAGTGAAAAAACTATACGACCGAGAATCACACTACATTCCAAATGGAGTTGACTTCAACATCTTCAATTGTTCCCTAGATTATAACTCAATAAAAGGAAATTTTGAACATCCTCTTTTCATGTATGTCGGAGCTTTAGTTAAAAGTAAATGCGTTAACGAAATTATTCAGGCCTTAAAAATTGTTGCAGATACCTACCCCAATGCAAGTCTAATAGTCGTCGGGGAAGGTCAGAAGGAATCGTC
>CAYYPV010000041.1:0-6033 GCA_964473665.1 uncultured Candidatus Bathyarchaeia archaeon | reverse complement strand
CTTCAACGAATTAGACGAATGCAGACTTGCCGCTATTTGTGACGTTGACGAAAGTAAACTAAAAGACTTCGGCGAAAAATATGAAGCTGAAAAATTTACTGATTACCGATTAATGCTTAAGAAAGTTAAAGATTTGGATGCCGTCGCAGTTGTTACCCCCACACAGTTCCACTATGAAACAGCAATTGACGTAATAAACGCCGGAAAACATGTCTTCGTTGAAAAACCTATATGCGACTCTTCCGTTAAGGCTAAAAAACTTGTTAATGCAGCGTTAAAACGTAAAGTTAAGCTCACCGTTGGACATATTGAACGCTTCAACCCCGCCGTAAACGAATTGAAGATTAGACTTGACAATGGTGATCTTGGAGAAATAATATCAATCACTTCCAGACGTATTGGACGCCCAGTTAAACTCAGCGGAATAGGCGTTGTACGAGATTTAGCAGTACACGACATTGACATTATGCGTTTTCTCATAGGCAATGATCCGAAATCTGTTTTCGCACGATGCGGACCCATAAAAAAATCCGCGTTTGAAGATCATGCTGAAATAATGTTAGGCTTTGACGAGGTTAAATCCGGCTACATCGAGGTTAATTGGCTCACCCTGAAAAAGGAACGCTCCTTAACTGTTACATGCAGCGAAGCTGTTGGGGTCGTTAACTACGTTGATAAATCACTAGTCATCGAATATCCCACTCGAAACGTGGAATTTAAATCACCGAAAGAAGAGCCGTTGAAACTTGAGTTATCCAGCTTCATGGACTGTATCCGCAATAATAAGACACCTACCGTCACGGGCACCGACGGATTAAAAGCACTTGAAATAGCAGAAGCCGCATTAAAATCAGCAAGAACACTTAAAATAATAAAAATGTAAAATTATGAATTGATTTGCCTCCAAACATAAATATACTAAATAACAATAAACGAGAAAGAACGTAGCGGGATATTAAAATGAAAAGAAGACTGATGGATATTCTGGCATGCCCAATAGACAAATACTATCCACTAGAACTTCACGTCTTCGAAGAAAAAGAGGAAATAGTCGAAGGCATCCTAGTGTGTCCAAAATGTCTACGCTGGTACCCAATCGAAGAAGAAATCCCGAGAATGTTACCGGATGAACTTAGGGAAGCCAATGAAGACCTCCCATTTATGAAAAAATGGAAAGAAAAAATTCCACATAAAATATTATCCGAAGGTAAACCCTTCAACCTAAAGACCAGTTAATTTCCGCCATCTTATTTTTTTCAGCGTTCAGTTGAAAGAAAGAGTTAATGCCCTGAAAGAATAGAAGCGTAGTTAGCCCGGAAAGCCCGGTGGAGAAGAAGATGAAAAAATCTTCTTCGCCGAATGTAGCGGTCAAGCATAAGGGGCTTTGGACCCCTCGACGGGAGTTCGAATCTCCTCCGGGCTACCAACCCTTTGACAATAACTTATACTGCTTTTTTTCTGATGATGTTTTAATCTCCGGGAAAGACCAGTACATATGCTCGAATACACCGCTATTTTTCCAAGAACCACATATCTCTATGGCTAACTCAATATAGCAGTAAGTAATCGCCGTTACCCTCTGATTCGATGCGCATTAAAAATGGAACTCCCAAGGCCAAATCCTTTATTCCTATTTGCGACGAGTAATATTGCGTTGAGAACACATGGACAAGCTAGACGTAATACTTTCCTTGTCCCTTTTGAATAATTCAAGGACATCCTATCGAGAACTTGCTGAGGATTTAGGCCTATCCGTAAATGCAGTTCATAAAAGAATTAAATCTCTTATTGATTCAGGGATTATTCGAAAGTTCACCGCCAAAATCAGCCTGCCAGCATTACAGGCAGTACCTGTTATGATTTACGGAAAATCTGAGGCTGATTCGCTTGTTAATATACATGAAGAATTGGGCAAGCACAGTTCAATTTACTGGGTGGCGCTTGCTGGTGGAAACTACCTGTACATAGGGGCATACTTAAAGAATATATCTGAACTCGCACCGTTGGTAGACTACGTTAAGAAAAAAGCCATTATGCCATACCCGACAGTCGGCATCCTTACACCGTTAATTAATTTGTCCAATGTGGGTCCAATTCAAAATATGCTTTATCCGTTAGACCGTCAGATAATTTACTCTCTTCATGATAATTCTAGAAAATCTATTGCAGAGATAGCAGTAGAACTTGGTGTTTCAGCAAAAACTGTCCGACGTCGGCTTTCCACCATGATTAAAAAGGGCTTGGTCGAATTGTCGATTCAGTGGTATCCCGACGCCTCTAACGATATAATAACAGTCATTCATATTCGACTTAAGCCAGCTGTCGATAAGGATGCCGGGGCCAATATTCTGAAAAATTACTTTCCGAATACACTTTTCTATTGGTCATTTAGCAATCTTCCTAACGAGTTATTTTCTGTGGTATGGACTAACAGCATGAAAGAACTAAGGGAAATTCAACAACGCTTAGCAGCCGAGAAGACTGTGGCATCTATTATTTCAAATATTCTTTACACAGGCTATATATTTGACACATGGAGAGATGAACTAATCCTCCATTAGGCTGGCTGAACAGAGAATAGTAAGAACTGATGGATTATGTCCATCTTTTCAACCTAGCTTGTTAAGAAATGCCCCCCCAGACAAGGTTTTTCTATCTTTTCTTCCACCAGTACGTTGACATGAAAATAAATTCTGCTTAGTCATATGTAGATTTTGACAAAGCAGGTAAAAATATGAAAGATATGGCGATAGTTATTGAGAATCTCACTAAGAAGTTTGAGGATGTTACTGCAGTAGTAGACCTTAATCTCGAAATTGAAAAGGGCGAACTCTTCGGACTGCTTGGACCCAACGGAGCAGGTAAGACCACGGCGATAAAGATCCTTTGCGGCCTATTGGAACCAACAAGCGGTTCTGCCATAATTGGAGGCTATGACGTCCGAAAGGAACAAGCAAAAGTAAAGGAATTGATAGGCGTTTGCCCTCAAGACATGGCAGTATATCCGTACTTGACTGGAAGGGAAAATGTTGAGCTTTTTGGGAATCTTCACGCCATGCCAAAAAAAGAACTGAGGAAGAATACGGACAAGCTCTTGGAAACGATGAGCCTTACAAAAGATGCCGACAGACGTCTTGGTAAGTACAGTGGAGGCATGAAACGTCGAATAAATCTGATAATGGCTTTGGTGAATGATCCCGAAATAGCGTTTCTCGATGAACCCACAGTTGCCATGGACCCTCAATCCCGCCATGCAGTTTGGGATTTCATAAGAGAAATAAAAAAACGAGGTAAAACCATTATTTTGACAACACATTACATGGAAGAGGCTGAGGAACTCTGTGATCGAATTGGAATAATAGATTATGGAAAACTAATCGCCCTTGGCTCACCAGAACAATTGAGGGACAAGTTCAAGGCAAAAGACCTTGAACAAGTTTTCATTCAGCTGACTGGCAGAAAAATAAGGGAGGAAGCGTAAATGAACTTCCAGCGAGTTTTCGCGCTTGTTAAGAAAGATTTGAAGAGAATGGTCAGAGAGCCAGCTGCATTATTTTTGATAATCCTATTCCCTGTGGTTCTAACTTTTGCGTTTGGATTATCCTTTGGCGGAATTGGAGGCGGCCAGTCAGCCACGTATCAAATAGGCATTGTCAACATGGATTCAGCAAGATCAAGCCATTCCTGGTCACAATACTTCATCGGAAACCTTACGAACACAGAAATCCTGAAAATTCAATTATATCCTGATAACAAAACCGCACAAGCCGACTTGGTTCAAGGAAAAATCCAAGCAGTTATAATAATTCCAAAAAATTTTGCGCAAAGTTGCAGCTCATTTTGGAGCACGCCGACAAATCCAAATCAGTGGATCAACACGACAGTACAAGTTTACCTTGACAGCGGATCTATGTTTGCAACCCAAGCGATTCCGCCAATAATACAACAGACTCTGGCAAGAACCATTTATGGAAATCAACCTAAATCAGTAGCTACGCCTGTACAAATTAGCAGTCTCTCTCTAGTCCAAGCAAGTAAAACTACTGCCTTCGACTTTATGGCTCCAGGCATATTCGCCTATGCTTCAATCTTTCTCGCGATGACAGTGGCACAATCATTTACTGTTGAACGAGAAAATGGGTTACTGAGGAGAATTAACGTCACGCCGACAACAGCAGCAGAGTTTATGTCAAGTCAGACTATTTCAAACATGGTTGGTGCTCTAATCCAGGCAATCTTGGTCTTTGGAATGGCTTTTATAGTGGGCTATCGACCCAAAGGCGACATCAGCAGCTTTGCCTTAGCATTCATCATAGTTTTAATCTTCTCATTATGCAACGTAGGTTTCGGCCTCATAACTGCCACGCTGGCCAAGTCTCCTGGGGCCGCTACGGGAATTGCATTCATCTTTATATTGCCGCAAATGTTTCTAGGCACGTTTATAGGTGCTGGGTTGTCTTCCACAGCACAATCAATAAGCAGATTCGTGCCGAGTTACTATGTAACTGATGCTTTGACCTCGTTGTTCCTAAGAGGTGCACCCATATCAAGTCCAACAGTATTGCTTGATCTTACAGTAACTTCATTCTGCAGCGTAGCTGCCTTGCTTGTAGGAATCCTGTTGTTCAGAAAATACGGGAAGATCTAGGTGAATCAATATGAAGAGAGCAGACAAAATTGACATTCACGCTCTTCAAGAAGAAGCAAAAAAGTCGCAAGACAACGAAGCTTTCACAGTTCTTGCAAAGTTAAGAAATTGCAGAATCGGCGTAGGAGCGAGACTAGAATCATCCGCAGAGCCCACTTTCTTTATCGAGGTTCTCGTTAGTCTGTGCACCAGTCACGACGACATAGATTTGGGCCTCATAGAAAAGAAAGTGTCGCTTCTAAGCCGCTTGAAGAAAAGAGGATACCAGTTGAACTGTGAGGAAGATGGTTGCATATCATGTGAACTTACCATCCCATCAAAGAACTTGATCGAGGAATATGCAGTTACTAACTCAATGATAAAAAAATGTACAGCGTAATAGAATTGAACTATGAGTGAATTTTGTACCGACTAAGCGGTTTATTTTACTAAAATTGAAAGGCACATGATGCACGGGTATACCGCATAAGCTGCGAATAAAAAAGAGCGGCGGTGTATCAATAAATTTCTCTTTTTAATGAGAGAAACGACCTTAATCCTATATGAAGTTGCGAGTAGTTATTGGCATTTTCACTACTCTTCAATAGTCTACACTATAAAGCAAACAATTGAAATGGAAATGTTGGTATAGTACTATATTTCATTTATACGAATTCGAAGCATAATAATTTGTGGTTGAGATAAACCGATGAGTACAGAAAATAAAAACTGTCAGCGCTGCGGCACACCGCTACCTACAAATGCAGTTTTATGTCCTAATTGCGGAGCCAATGTAACGGCGGAAGGAATACAGCTAGAATCCGTAACCAAGTCCTTCGGCTCCAAGGTGGCTGTTAGAGATTTGAAGCTCAATGTGGCGCCTGGGGAGATACATGGACTCCTAGGACCTAACGGCTCAGGGAAGAGCACAACGATGAAGATGGTGATGGGCATCGTCAAGCCCGACTATGGCAGCATAAGCCTCGCTGGAATAGACGTTCTGCGGCAGCCGACAGAGGCGAAGAGGCTTGTGGGCTACGTTCCGGAGCTGCCCTACCTCTACGAGTACCTCACCACCTCGGAGTACCTAGACTTCGTCGGCACCGCCTACCGCATTGACGTTAAGACTAGGAGGGAGAGAGCTGACGAGCTCTTAACTGCGCTGCAGATGCAGGAGCACATAAATGAGATCATGAGCGGCTTCTCCCAAGGCATGAAACAGAAGGTAGCCTTTACCGCTGCACTCATTCACCGACCCAAAGTCCTGGTCCTTGATGAGGTTCTTAACGGCTTAGACCCTAGATCAGCTAAAATTGTCAAGGATATTCTTCAACGTCTTGCCGGAGAAGGCGTCGCCATACTCTTCAGCACCCACGTACTCGAAATCGCTGAGGCTATTTGCCGCA
>CAYYPV010000040.1:0-2812 GCA_964473665.1 uncultured Candidatus Bathyarchaeia archaeon | reverse complement strand
TGGAAAAATAACTCATCCAAAGTTGGGATATACAAAGAGAAGAACCTAGTAGTACATTCTATAGATATTGAAATAGCTATACGAAAGATTTTACCTTGTTATAATTGAATAATTATAGTGTAAACTAGCATAATAGCTGACGACTCTTATCCATTTAATCTGAGGATAAAAGTTCCATTAGGCTGATTGAAATATTGACTTCGCGGGTTGAGAAAAAAACTGCAAATATTGTACGATGCGTTTTACTGAACCTAATTTCCGTTAATCATTCTTGCTTGAAAATCCAGAAGGAGAAAACTTTACTGTTAAGCTTATGTAGCTAGCCTGTTGTTCTGGTTTTCTCCTTTAATTTTCGCAGCACCATTGAAGCGTCATTTGAAGAATCAGCATGCGCTACGACCTTGGCTTTTTTAACCTGCAGCTCAAACCCACAGTAGGGACAGCTTCTAGTTTTCTGCCCAGTTTTAGCTATTAATAGTCTTCCACATTTATAGCAAGTTATTATTAGGAGCAAGTTCATCCCTGCATGTTGTAAACTTTTTTATAAAGTGAATATTTACTTTGTGAAGCATTATAGACCTATTTAGTGCGTTCCTGATCTAATCATGCATCAAAACAATTTCGCCAGGAGCAAGCCAAATGTCGCTATAAAACTCGAAGACCCGCCAACCGAAAAGCCGCCAGAGTTCCAAAAAACCCATTTTTCTAAAACCTTGCCTCGTAAAAACAGTTAGAGCAGTGTTATTTCTCCTCTGCACTGAAGCAAAAACAGCTTTTGCTCCAGCATCTTTCAAATAACCTAAGCCAGCATTAACAAGTGCAGTCGCAATTCCTCTTCGGCGAAATTGCGGGTGAACAGCGATCCAGAGTATGCAGCCGAACTTGCCGCCGACCAATTGAATGTCAATTAGTTTAACAAACCCGGCTGTCACTGCTTCTTGCGTGTCGCATACAAGAACCTGTTGCTCTTCTTGAATGCTATGCAAAGCGAAGAAGCGCATGAACCGTGAAAAAGAAATGTCGATAATTTCTTTAAGACCACCTGCATCATTTGGAATCATGGGTCTTATTGTAAATTCACTATTTGCCATGGCCAAAATCAGTAAGTCAAAGCTATTATAAATTGATTTGGAAACGGATTAAAGTTCTCACAAAGGATTGTAAAAAACTCTGAAGGAAACTTTAGGGCGCCTCCACTAATAATGCTTTATACACTAAGTCTTTGGAAAATCACGAAAGAAAGCTGCGGTTCTATGCCGAACTACTAAAAATGAGATTGAGTTAAGTTTTAATGGGTGCACACGCTTAAGGCTGCATTTTTGTTTTGCGACGTTGTTGCCTTATGAGCCCAACTAACAAGTTTATTCTAGGAACTCTTCGCATGTAATTTTCATATGCGTGACCAAACTTTTCTACGTCGCTTTTCTCCTCTTCAATCACCGCGACCCATAGTAGAGCAATTAGTATAGCGCCTACCACTATGCTGAACCATTTCTGTGCTATGAAAACTAATGATATGATAATTAGTATATGGCCCAAGAACTCGGGATTACGAACAAAGGCATACAATCCACTTTCAACTAGCACCGGTTTACCAGCACCTTTATCTTTTAATACACGCGATTTCTTCCGTGAATTGCTTGCTGAAAGCAAGAAAGCGACACCTAATACGAGGATACCCCATCCTGTATACAGGAGTATTACCAAATTAGCTGAATTATAGAAAAGAACAAAAAATACGATTTGTAAGAGGTACAAGATGATATATGCGGCATGACCAACCGTATTAATGATTTTTTTCCCATGCAATGTAATTGGTGCCTCTACCGCTATGAGCAACTTATATAAATATATCAATTTTCATTCAAGCGGAATTACGGAAATGATGATTGTGGCTTTGATTACAGCATATTTCTCATTTCTAAACTTGGTAAACAAATATCTCTTTTCGGCTTCTGATTAGCTGCATGTTTTCGACTGGATGAATGTAGCTTACAACTCTTGTTCCTCTACGAGTTTCAGCCCGTATCTTATCAGCGATTCTGCTGTTAATTTTCCCCGTATATTGGAACATGAAGACAACATCAGCGTCAGAAATGTCCTGTTTGAAAAGGTCACCTAGAATAACTTCGGCTTTTCTTCCTGCTCTGAGCTTTGATATGAACCATCGAATAGGCTCTATTTCTATTCCTTTTACATGGTCGCATACTTTGGAGGCTTCTACTAGAACTCCTCCTGTTCCGCATCCGAGGTCGTAGAAGACGTCCTCCTTTTTGAGTTGGCAGGCCTCAAGGGCTTCGACAGCTACATTCTTAGGGGTAGGAGTGTATCCTGCGCCTCCTGTAAGCATAGGCCAGAAAATAGATATTACAAAGTATGATACTGCTACGGTCGAAACGATTTCTATGCCTAAAAGAACAATCATGGTTAATGTAAGGGAGCTCCGCCGCACATGAAGATTCCTATCGACATGCATTGTATTGATATTAATCCAAAATAGATCAATGTCTGTTTTCTTCGCATCTTATTTAGTTAGACGACTATCACTCATAAAAACAAATTCTGCAGCGGAAAAATTTTAATATTTTCAAGGTAACCAAAAGATTTTGTATCCCGTGATGGCGCTCAACTTAGCTATGAGAAAATGGATATCAGAGTAGTCGTGAGTCAGTGGATGAACAAGTTAATGTATATAGAAGAATATTTGGAAGAGAAAAGTACAACATTCGCCGGATAAAATGAAGCCTATAAAAAATACAGGTTACATGATTTACAATCTTAGTGTATTAGCAATATTGACTGGTCTTAAGTT
>CAYYPV010000039.1:0-10615 GCA_964473665.1 uncultured Candidatus Bathyarchaeia archaeon | reverse complement strand
TGCGATGTGTTCAATGTATGACTCTAGTTCGGTTTCCACTCCTGTTAACTCCCTTGATATGCGGTTTGAGGCGGATTCCATGTGAACAGTGATTTCAGATATGTTTGGATTTGCTGTTTTTATTTTGTTTTCAACTTGATTCGAGACATCGTGCGCCTGTTTAACAGTCATGTTTGCGCTAACCTCTAAGTGTAGGTCAACGCACAATTTTCCATCAATGTTCTGGATGTGTATGTTATGAACGCCTCTGGAGCCAGGCACTCCTTCAGCTGTTTCCTTCACAAGTTTCCAGATTTCCTCTCGGCTGCCTCCGAGCGGCTCAGTGTGAATTGTGACTCTTGCGTTGGGAACCACGCTTTTCACTTCTCTTTCGATGTCTGAAGCAATCTTGTGAGCTTTCTCAAACGTAAGATTACTGTCAAGCAAGACATGCATTTCCACATAGAACCGTTTAACAGTCATGTGAACGCTTAATTGATGGTAACCTCTTACATCCTTCATTGCTTCGACTTTCTTACGGATTCTCTGAGCAATCTCTTTTTCTGACCGTTCTACAAGAGGAAGCGGCAAACTTGACACCTTACTTTTTACACATTAGGATTTTGTGAAGCTCGCAGATATCCTTGACTATTATGTCTGGTGTTATTGTGCCTTGAATTTTAGTTTTTTTCCCACTTACAAGTATTGCGGTCATACCTACTTTCTTGGATCCAACTATATCGCTCTCTAAAATATCACCGGTCATAACTGTGTCCTTAGCGGAATGTCTAACAATTTTTAATGCTCTCTCGAAAAATTTTTCCTGAGGCTTACCTATTATGATAGGGGTTTTTCCCGTCGCCATTCCTAATGCGTCAGCAATAGATGCCTCGCCTAACCAAACCCCTTCCTCTTTTTCGAAAACACCTTTAAAAGTTCGGCTTCCGCCGGTGCATACTAGTTCAGCACCACCAAGCAAAAAGCGCATTGCTATGTTGAGTTTTTTATATGTTAATGCCCGGTCCACTCCGACAACAACAAAGTCAACAGGACGCTTGTTGACCATTTTGATCCCTGCTAACTTGAATTCATCTTGAAGACCGCCTTCACTTATAACAAAACATTTAGCGTTAGGCTTCATGGACTTCACATATAATGCTGTAGCCGTACCAGATGTTAGAATCTCGTCATCACTTAAATCAAAGCCTGCTTTCCTTAATTTTTCAAGTATATTTTTCGAAGAAACACGCGCCACATTGGTAAGGACTAAAATTCGCTTGCCCGAAGCTCTTAATCCTGAGATTGTTTCCTTAGCGAAGGGATATGGCAGTGGGTCGTCAATGTTATTGACTAGTACACCTTCGAGATCGAAGATGAATGCTTTTTTATCAATTAATTTGCTGACTGCAGTCACATGAAGCCCTTCGCTTAAGAGGAATCGATGTTATCAGTTAGATGCAGATGTCAAATATCAAAGTATGGAAAGAAGTCGAGTGAATATGTTCTAATAGAAATTTATTTTCACGCTTTAGTTTTTTATAAAGCCTTTTCTCCCCTTTCACCTGTTCTAACGCGGATTACATCTTCAACAGGGAGAACGAAGATCATTCCATCGCCAACATTTCCTGTTCGCGCAGTCTTTACTATTGTGTCGATAGTTTTTTCTACATCTTCATCTCTCACAACTAGGTTCAACTTTATTTTCGGAAGCATATCTACAACATGCGAAGTTGCTCGCCACTGTAGTCGTACGCCTTTTTGGCGTCCCCTGCCTGTGACGACCCATGCATTCAACCCTATAATTCCGACGTTCTCTAGTGCAGCTTTAACTTCCTGAAGTTTTTCTTCTCTAATAATAGCTTCTATCTTCTTCAACAGCTTCACACCTCTTCATAGTTTAAACAACCGTTCCACTCTTAGATTATCCTAGGACCTCGCCGTGTTGGCTAATGTCCAGTCCGACCTCCTCCTCATGTTCTTTCACTCGTAGGCCGATAGTTTTGTCGACGACTTTGGCAAGAATCCAAGTAACCGCGAAGGCATAAATCATCACTACTGCTACTGCTGTAACTTGGACTGCGAATTGCCTGAAATTTCCATAAATTAACCCGTTGGCACCTGCTGGATTTATCAGAATTGAGGCGAATATGCCAGTAGCAATGGCACCCCAAGCTCCGCCTATTCCGTGACATGAAAAGACATCGAGAGATTCGTCTATCTTATGCCTTGACATGATCAGCATTGCGGAGTAACAGACAACTGCAGCGCCAATGCCTATCAAAATTGCCGCCATTGGTCCAACGAAACCTGAAGCAGGTGTAATGGCTACTAGACCTACAACTGCTCCTGTTGCTATGCCAACAACGCTTGGCTTTCTGCGGAACCAGCTTAACACCATCCAAGTAAGTGCACCTGCGGCTGCGGCGGTATTTGTTACCACAAAAGCGTTTACAGCTAAACCGTTTGCCGCTAATGCGCTTCCTGCGTTAAAACCGAACCACCCGAACCAGAGCAGCCCTGCTCCAAGTATTACCAAGGTTACATTGTATGGTTCCATAGGCTCTTTTCTAAAGCCCTTTCTTTGGCCTATTACAAGTGCAATTGCAAGTGCAGAGGCACCTGCACTTACGTGAACAACTGTGCCACCGGCGAAGTCAAGAGCACCCAAACTGTGCAACCATCCTCCTGCCCCCCAGACCCAGTGT
Source organism: uncultured Candidatus Bathyarchaeia archaeon (assembly GCA_964473665.1). Lineage (GTDB taxonomy): Archaea > Thermoproteota > Bathyarchaeia > RBG-16-48-13 > CAYPFQ01 > CAYYPV01. The sequence goes on along the minus strand of CAYYPV010000039.1, from coordinate 7,931 downwards.
GCTATTGGATCGTAAACCAGCGTAGCCCAAAGTAAAGTGAATACTAAAAATGCGCTGAATTTTATTCTATCAACAAACGCTCCTGTAATCAAGGCGGGAGTTATTACGGCAAACATCGCTTCGAATATCATGAATGCAAGCGCGGGTATCGTTGGTGCGTATGCATTTGCGGCCTGGCCCACGCCATTAAGCCCTAAAAAGTTAAGGCCGCCAATCAAGCCGAGTTTATCTGGACCGAAAGCGAGACTATAGCCGTAGAGAACAAACTGTATGCTGATTAGAGCTACGATTACGAAGCTCATAATCATTGTTGAAAGAATATTTTTTTTGCGCACCATGCCTCCGTAGAATAATGCCAAGGCAGGAGTCATCAGTAACACAAGCGCGGCAGATATCAAAACCCAAGCTGTGTCTGCAGCGCTTATGGGCATTACTGACACACCCTATATCGCTGATTTATTTGATGTATTGAAATACAGCTGGAATTCATATGGATGCGGTCTGATAGAAATTTCGGTGACATTAATGATACACCGTATATCGCTGATTTATTTTAGATATCGAAATACAGTTGGAACTCATATGGATGCGGTCTGATAGAAATTTCGGTGTACTCTTTCATTCCATTTTCAACTATTTTTTCGATGACGTCCTGTGAGAATATTGGTTTAAGGTATTCTTGGTCGCTCTGCAGTTCTTCTATGGCTTCTTTAAGGCTTCCTGGAAGTTCTTTAATTCCTAGTTCTCTACGTCTTTCAGGCGTTAATAGGTAAATGTTTTCGTCGGTGGGGTTTCCCATGTCGATTTTTTTCTTAACGCCGTCTAATCCTGCGGACAGCATGGCTGCGAAGCAGAAGTAGGGGTTGCAGGATGGATCCGGAGGTCTGAATTCAATTCTTTTTACTGCAGCCGATTTAGGTCCTTTTTGATATACTGGTACTCTGACATTGGCTGATCTATTTCGGCGGCTCCAAGCTATGTAGACAGGAGCCTCGAAACCTGGAACTAGCCGTCTATAGGAGTTTGTTGTTGGGGCGACTATTGCGGCAAGCGACCTACTATGGGTCATCAAGCCTCCTGCGAAGTATCGGCCTATTTGGCTTAGTTCAGCGTGAGGATCTTTCGGGTCGTAGAATAGGTTTACGCCGCCTTTCCATAGGCTTGCATGAACATGCATTCCAGATGCGTTATCGCCGAAGATTGGTTTAGGCATCATAGTGGCCATCATCCCTTTCAGGTATGCGATGTTTTTGGTTACGAATTTGTAGGTTACAACATTATCAGCCATGTTGGTTAAGCTGTCATAGTGCATGTCTATTTCGCATTGACCAGCAGTTGCAACTTCATGATGGTGGGCGTCAATGACTATGCCGAAGTTTTCTTCAAGCATTCTGGCGCATTCAGCTCTGTATTCCATTAATGTGTCCTGTGGTGGAGCTGGGAAGTAGCCTTCTTTGAATCTTATCGGGTAATTTGATCCTGTGGGACTCCAGATTGCTTCTCTGGACTCGATTTTGTAGCTTTGCCCTTGCCAAGGCATCATTACATCCCAGTAGACTTTGTCAAAGACGAAGAATTCGATTTCAGGTCCCCAATATGAAACGTCGAATCCTTGCTCTCGAAGAACTTGCTCCGCTTTTTGCGCTACGCCTCGGGGATCTTTGGATAATCGACCTAATTCGTAACCCCAGTAGACGTCGCAGATCATTCTAGCGGTTTTAATATTTTCAGGAATCCAAGGGAGGACAGTAAATGTTGAGGGGTCGGGTTTTAGCATCATATCTGATTCGTGGATTTCTACAAAACCTCTTATTGAGGAGCCGTCCAGTTTCGGTAAGCCCAAGTTGAAGGAGTCTAGGTCTAATTGGTATGCAGGTACACTGACGTGTTGTAGACGTCCTGGTCCGTCAGTAAATTGTAAATCAATAAATTTCACTTTTTCTTTTTTTATCAGCTCTATGACTTCTTCCGGCGTTCTTTTTAGAGGCGCTAGTTTTCCGTCAGGTTTTACTATAAATGGCATTTAATATTCAACTCCACATTTTTTAATTTTTTATTTGTATATAATTGCGATTGAGAGGTTTTCATAATTTTTATGAAACTTGTGGATTTCAGTGATTGCCTTTTATATATTTAAGATTTTCGTGGTAAAATGACTGATTTTTCAAAAAAAAATGTCCAATAATGAAATAGTGTAAAAAAATAATGGAATTATATAGACACATATGCAGACATATATATTTGCATTCTAAGAGAGCATTCAAGTTACGCCGTCGTAATTTTTTCGCTTTTTCTTATCAAGAATACCGTCGCCCATCGAGTATTCGATAGCCATAACATTAATCAAGTTTAAATTTCAATTGGAAACGACCGTACCCTGCACAAATATACTTCTTGACACACCAAGAATTTTCTCGGGTCAAAATAAGGAAACATCTGATTTATCATGAGTAATTTCCTCTTTAAGGGATAAGACTTTTTTCTACATTTCGATAAAATTTAATGCAATATGGAAGCATAGTTAACTATAATTATTCTGCACTTTCCTCAGGAAGGGGGCGGTTTAATTATCTTTTTCTTCATCAGGAGCTTTGTTATTGTTTGGGCTCTGTTTATTTGTGCTGCAGCTCTCTCAGTAAGCTCTTTCCGGCTAATTTTTTTCCTTGCTATACCCTGTTCTATTGCCTTCATTCCGACTGCCACGGCCTCCTCGATGAACATATCTGATTCGCTCATCGTCGGGATGATGTAGTTCTCGCTGATTCCTTTCTTTTCGGCGTATTTTGCTAGGGCGAAGGCCGCTGCTATGCACATTTCGTCCGAGATGGTCTTTGCTGATACGTCTAGAGCGCCTCGGAAGACTGCGGGGAACCCTACTGAGTTATTGACCTGGTTGGGGAAGTCGGATCGTCCTGTGGCTATTACGCGTGCTCCGCCTTCCTGTGCTTCCCAAGGCCATATCTCTGGAGTTGGGTTTGCCTCAGCGAAGACGATCGGGTCGTCGGCCATTCCTTTTACCCACTCCGTCTTAATGATGCCTGGGCCGGGTGTTGAAGCTGCCAGAACTGCGTCAGCTCCTTTCATTGCGTCAGCTATTCCGCCTGTCTTTCCCTCTTTGTTCGTGTTCTTTGTCAAGTAAACCTTCATAGGGTCATCCTCGACTGAGTTGAGTCTATTCATGTTGAGTATGCCCTTATTGTCACATATGTAGAACTTGTTAAGGTCAGCTCCTGCTAGGCCGAGATATTTAACGATGTTTGAGCCGGCGGCGCCGGCGCCCACAACAGCAACGGAGACTTGATGAATTTTCTTGCCAACCACTTTTAGGGCGTTGACGAAGCCTCCTAAGGTGACGAGGGCTGTTCCCTCCTGGTCATCATGCCACACTGGGATGTTCATCTCCTTCCGCAGTGTGCTCAATACCTCGTAGCATTTTGGCTTCTCAATGTCTTCAAGGTTCACGCCGCCTATGCACGGTTCAAGCCATTTTACGGCCTTGATTATTTCGTCTGTGTTTTTTGTTCCTAAGCAGATTGGAAAGGCATCAACTCCTCCGAGGTATTTGAAAAGCATTGACTTTCCCTCCATCACTGGGAGACCTGCCTCTGGGCCGATGTCTCCAAGTCCGAGGACGCGTGTTCCATCTGAGATGATGGCTACAGTATTCCACCTATTGGTGTACTCGAAGCTCAGGTTCTTGTCAGCTTTTATCTTAAGACATGGCTCCGCGACGCCGGGGGTGTACCAAATCGAGAAGTCGTCGTTTGTTCTAACAGGCGCTTTAAGCGCCATCTCGATTTTGCCTCTGTAGAAAGGGTGGTACTTCATCGCGAACTTCTTCGGTTCGTTTGCTTTTGCTAGGAGTTCTTCAGTATTAATTTTTTGAGTTGGTTTCGCATTTAATTTCGCAGGCATTACATAATTTCCTCCAAAACTCAATATCACTGTTAAATGTTTGAATATATGCCTATTAATTATAAGCTGGAGGTTTTAATGAAGCTGAAGTTAACTGAGAAGCCTGTGCATGTTATTTGCGCCGCTTTTACTTATGCTAAGCATGCCAAAGAATTTGGGTTTAAAGGTAGCAAAATGGAGCAGGTTCCTATGCTTTTCTTTAAGTCCCCTAATTCAGTGATTTGGAATAATGAAACTGTTATTCTGCCTGATTTATCAAACTGGTTGGATACGCCTGAACAGTGGGGATGGGTTTCAGGAGAAGTGGAGTTAGCTGTTGTGATTAAGAATCGAACGCATAATATCGAAGAGAATGATGCTGAAAAACATATCGTGGGATATACGATTTTTAACGATGTTACTCAAAGGGATTTTGAAAAAGCAGGATATGAGATGAATCTTTCGAAGAGTTTCCCAACATTCGGACCGTGCGGACCAAACATTGTGACTAAAGATGAGGTGAAAGATCCTCAAAATCTGAAAATGAAAATGAGAGTCAACGATAAAGTTTACCAGGATTCATCTACAAGTGAAATGAATATTTCAGTTTTCAAAATAGTTTCAGCTGTTTCCAGATTCGTAGTTTTAAATAAAGGAGACATTGTGTCCACTGGAACCCCTCCAGGATGTCTTTCATACCGTCTTAAAGATGGAGATAATATGCTGGCCGAGATAGAGGGGATAGGTGTTTTGAGTAATCCCGTTAGATTCAAAAAGCTTTGAGAATTCCACCTTTATCCGCTGATCTAGCTAATGCTACATACCTTGTAAGATAGCCTTTCTTGACCTTAGGTGGTAATGGCTTCCAGGATTTTAGTCGCTGTTTTAGTTCCTGGCTGGTCAATTGTACGTCAAGTCTCCTTTTTGTAATATCGATTTTAACGATGTCGTTATTTCTTAGTACTGCTATCGGTCCACCTTCAGCTGCTTCAGGAGAAACATGCCCTATACAAGGCCCTCTAGTGCCTCCTGAGAATCTTCCATCCGTGATTAATGCAACTGATTCGCTTAAACCCATTCCAGCTATGGCTGATGTTGGCGTTAACATTTCGCGCATACCAGGGCCACCTTTTGGTCCTTCGTATCTTATGACTACTACTGAGCCTTTCCTGATTTTTCCGTTCATTATTGATTTCATAGCCTCTTCTTCAGAGTTGAATACAACCGCTGGGCCAGTATGGGTTAGCATCTTGGTGGATATTGCCGCGGTTTTCACCACGGCTCCTTTTGGAGCTAGGTTTCCAGTTAAGATTGCTATTCCGCCTTCTTTGTGAACTGGATTGCTCAGTGGGCGTATTACATGCTTATTTTTGACATGTGCAGTTCTGATGTTTGCTTCAATTGTTTTTCCAGTTACTGTTAATTCGTTAAGATGGAGAAGTGGACTTAGTTCATTCATTAATGCTGGAATTCCGCCGGCTTCATCCAATTCCTGAATATCATAAGGTCCAGACGGATACATATTGGAAAGATGTGGAACTCTCCGACTCAGTTTATCGAACAGCTTTAGGTTTAGAGGTATATTTTCCTCCTCAGCTATTGCTGTCAAATGCAGTACAGTGTTTGTTGATCCTCCTAGGGCCATATCTACAATTATTGCGTTTTCAAATGCATTTCTAGTCATGATTTTTGACGGCTTCAAGTCTTCTTTAATCATTCTTACAATTGTTTTTCCAGATTCTTCTGCGATTTCCATTTTCTTTTTGCTTGTAGCTAGGGACGTGGCGCAATATGGAAGAGACATCCCTAAGGCTTCAGTTATGCATGCCATAGTGTTCGCAGTGAACATTGCATTGCAGGATCCGTATGTTGGACATGCTGCGCATTCAAACGCCTTCAATTCTTTTTCAGTCATTTTGCCTGCTTTAACTTCGCCTACAGCTTCAAATAGCGAAATCACGCCTACTTTTTTTCCGTTGAAAATTCCTGAAGGCATAGCGCCTCCTGTGACCACTATTGACGGTATATTGAGTCTGGCGGCAGCCATCAACATGCCTGGTGTTATCTTGTCGCAGTTTGTCAGCAGAACCATTCCATCGAATCGATGCGCTTCAACGACAAGCTCAACCGAGTCAGCAACTATTTCGCGGGAAGGCAATGAGTACCGCATTCCCTCATGACCCATCGCTAATCCGTCGCATATTGCAATTGTGTTGAATTCGAATGGAAAACCGCCTGCTCGCCTTATGCCTGACGCAACAGCCTTTGCTAGCTTATTTAGATGTATGTGCCCGGGCACTATGGATGTGTAGCTGTTAGCTATAGCGATGAAGGGTTTAGAAAAATCGCTATCTCCGACTCCGACTGCTCTCAGTAGAGCACGGTGAGGCGCCCTCTCAACACCGCATTTTATTTGGTCGCTTCTCAACTTTTTCATCCTCAGTGAAGATGATATATCAATGAAAAGTTTTATATTGCAAGCTTACTATTTTGCGTTCTGTTTATGAGGCATAGCTAAAATGGGGAATCATTTTATTTAAGGTTCCAACCGAGCTTCGTGTTTCTATTTTTGACACTACCCTGAGAGACGGTGAACAGACACCAGGAGTTGCCCTTACTCCTGAAAGCAAGCTTAGAATTGCTAAACGTTTAGATGAGCTTGGAGTCAACGTTATTGAAGCTGGTTTCGCAGCAGTTTCAGGGGGCGAATTCGAAGCCATAGAAAAAATTGCAAAGGAGAAACTTAAAGCAGAAATCTGCAGCTTTGCCAGAGGAGTCAGAGGAGATATAGATGCCGTAGTAAGAAGCGGCGCGGATAGTGTTCACTTAGTAATTCCAACATCAGATATTCATTTGAAGTATAAACTGAAGAAAACTAAAGAAGATATCTTGAAGATTACGGAAGATTGCGTTAAGTATGCTAAAGATGGCGGATTAATTGTTGAACTGTCAGCTGAGGACGCTACTAGGAGTGATCTTAAATTTCTTAAAGAAATGTTTAGGACAGGCATCTCTGTCGGAGCGGACAGAATTTGTGCGTGTGATACGGTCGGAGTCTTAACGCCGGATAAATCCTACAAATTTTACTCCGAACTAAGGGAAAGCTTTAAGGTGCCGATCAGTGTTCACTGTCATAACGATTTTGGAATGGCTGTAGCCAATTCTGTCGCAGGAGTTATGGCTGGAGCGAACCAAGTCCACGTCACAGTTAATGGTCTAGGTGAAAGAGCTGGAAATGCTGCCCTTGAAGAAGTCGTTATGACTTTAAAGGCGCTATATAACGCCAAAATATCAATTAAAACAGAACTACTGTATGGGACATCGAAGCTAGTGTCACGTTTGACGGGTGTTTACGTTCAGCCAAATAAAGCGATTATAGGTGACAATGCGTTTACGCATGAAGCGGGTATACATACGCATGGTGTTTTAGCTAATCCGTTAACATATGAGCCGATTTCGCCAAAGATGGTGGGAGTGACAAGGCGGATTGTAGTTGTTGGAAAACACGCTGGTTCACATGGAATTAGAGTATCGTTAGAAGAGATGGGATTAAAACCGACAGATGAACAGTTAAAGGAAATATTTTTGCGTGTAAAAGCATTAGGCGATAAAGGAAAGCAGGTTACAGATGCTGATTTACAAGTAGTTGCTGAAACAGTTTTAGGACTTCCAAAAATTCGTCCAATACAACTTAAAGAGTTAACTGTAGTCACAGGTGACAAAGTTACACCAACAGCTTCAGTTAAACTTGGAGTCAACGGTAACGAAATAAGCGAAGCAGCCACTGGAATAGGACCTGTAGATGCAGCGATGAATGCAATAAGAAAAGCAGTTTCAGCCGTAGAACCAATACAACTTGAAGAATACAGTGTCAAATCAATTACGGGCGGTACAAATGCGCTGGTAGAAGTGGCTGTTCGACTGCGAAAAGGCAGCAGAGTAGCTACAGCTATGGGTGCCACAGAAGACATAGTAATGGCCAGTGTCGAGGCTATGCTCAGCGGCATGAATGTGCTGATGACGAACTATAAGAAAAA
>CAYYPV010000038.1:0-3652 GCA_964473665.1 uncultured Candidatus Bathyarchaeia archaeon | reverse complement strand
GGAAATGAAGACAGCGGGATGTAAAAGAATATTCTTTGGTATAGAATCCGGCAGCAATGCTACACTGAAAGCTATGAATAAGCAGATCACTGTTGAGCAGGCGCGCAACGCAGTGGAGATAGCAGCTTCAACGAAGATTAGAACAGGGGCCTTTTTCATTTTAGGATACCCTGGAGAGACAGATGAGACAATCCTAAGTACTATTCAGTTTGCGACGTCCCTCCCGCTGGATTATTTATCATTCACCCTGCCGTACCCAATTCCAGGTACAGGACTCTACGAGAAGGTTAAGAATAACATAAAAGATCCCATCTTTTCTAAAACAAATCATAGATATAGACTCATAGATCACTCACTCGGTTTCCAGTCTGCATTTTCTGAGAACAAGCTTAAATTTGCTATAGCAAAGGCGACGATGCAGTTCAAGGCTAAAAAACATATGCGATCATTATACCCCTTATTCGGAAAGCCGATGGGGATTTTAACAGATGAGATTTTCAAAGCCTTACAGTGAACCCTTTTAACGGAAATTGATAAGTATCACTTTTTCTTATTCCATTATTATGTCTGGGATTCTGGGAACAAATGCCACACTCCCAATCGACATCAATCTTATACTGCAAATAGCAGTTTTACTCCTTCTAGTTCTAGGCCTTAAATTTGAGCGTGATGGGAAATTATTTAGGCATGGCGTAACAATGTCATCCGCCGTCATACTACACCTGAGTGCTGCTCTTTTAGTTATGTTTCCATCCTTTATACGATACTTTGGTATGCTAACAACGGTCTATAGTCTCGGTGTGATTATAACTTGGGCTCATGTAGTGGCGGGACTGTCCGCAATGATTTTGGGAATCTATATTGTTGCAATGTGGAGATTTCAGACCCCTCCAAAAATGAACTGCGCTAGCCGGAAGAGACTTATGAAACCTGCACTGGTATTGTGGATTCTTACATTAATTTTGGGGATATCGTTCTACGTGTACTATTATGTGAAATAAGCCGATCAAAACTGTTTTTAGTCCGCTAAATCGGCTGCGAGTAAAAGCACTGCTGTGTCCTTTTAGTCTCAAAGTTACGTTTAGGAGATTAACTAGATTTTCCTATCATGGTACTCAACGCAATACTATAAGTTTTCGCGTCATCCTATGCATCAAACTAGAGAGTGCCGTCTTTATTTTATAATCAGTTAAAATTGGGCATTTAAACACTTAATTATGATAGGTATTTTGTGGCAAGAATCTAATTAAGCAACAAATAAACCGTTCAAGAAGCAGCCCCAGAAGTATATGGCGCTAAGATAGAGTAGGACAATAATTACTGGAAAAATGTATTTGGATTCTCTTCTGTTTAGTAGTTTTGTCCCAAAGACAAGCCAGATTGGAAAGATAAATGACACAAATCGCGGCATTGAGTCTAAGGATCCGAACCCTAGTAATATAGCTGCGTAAGCGGCTGAGTACAACGCTAACGCTCGGTCTATTTTGAATAAAAAGTAGATCAAGACTGGCAGAATTAGTATGAAAATCACGACATATTTATAGTTAAACAGATAAGAAAAAATTTCTAGCGGCTCCTTAAATGCAACAGCGAAACCTCCATTTAACATTGCAGAAATAAAGCTTGGAAATGTGGATATTCCGTTCCAAGCTGATCTGGTTCCTGGCGCGTACCAGCTGCCAACAATTGACCCAGAATAAATTAACCAAGCGAAATAGGCGAGGAAAGGCATCAAGAAGTAAAACCTGTTCAAAGATGTAATTCTAAGGTTCTTAAGCTGACCTTTACTTTTCCAGACTTCAACCAGCATAGGCAATACGATAAGAAGACCTGGAGATCTGGAAATCACTGCAATAGAAGCCACGGATAAACTCAAGACGAGTCTACCCTTCTTGAATAGGTACCAAGCAATTAGAGTGCACAGGAGGAATAGACCCTCAGAATAGGCTACTGTAGAGAATAGAAAGACAAATGGAATAGCTGTATACAGCATGGTCACCTTTAAGGCAGTCGTCTTGTCCATGTAGTCTTCAGCGATTAGTTGGTAAAATGGAATCCATAATACGCCTACAACTGATGATATAGCTATCATTGAATAGGCGGGATTTTTTATTATAATGTTAAGAAGCCAACTGAATAGAGGGAGGCCGGGAAAAAATGCTACGCTTTGATTAGAGAAGGCGTAGCCCTTAACACTTATATTTAGGTACCAGCCGCTATCCCATCCAAGAAACAGGAAAGGCCATCTGAGACCTTGATTGGCTAAAGACGTGAAAACCGCGTTGTTAGCGTTTGCACTCATCCAAAACGTTTCGCTTGTTCCCATATTCGTAAAACTGTAAAGAAAAATACTTCCAATTATCTTAACCAGAATGGTTGAAAGTAGGGGAATTATGAAACGGCTGCGGTCATTAAGTAACTTTGTTAGCTTAACTTTCGGGAACTGAAAGTGACTATTGGAGTTCATCCAAGGTCTCCTCGCGAAATTGCAGAATGCTACTGGAGGTAATTTTATGTTTCCCAGCGAAGAAAATGTCTGTCAAAGTATACCATTTTTACAGATTTTAGTATCCGCGCAGTTGCTTAGATAGGCTACGAACAATTGCTAGGTCTACTGGTAGACCGAAGTACTTGTGTTTCCATCTTAGTTTAGCTATTTTATTCATCGTCCTGTAACCGAGTCTATACATTAGACTGAGTTCTTTGATTCTCGCTTCCGGGTAGAAAGCGAACTTTGTGACAGTTGAAATGGATTGCAGTTTGTCAACATACTTTTTAGAGTGCCAAGGGGGTGTATAGTGAAATACGTCTATGTTTCCCCACTCTTCTAGAGATGTTGGAAGCCCGTATTCGGATCCGAATAGTTTCAATATTGGGCTTGGGAAAGGTGTGTAAATGCAGATTTCTATGTGCTGCGTCCTGTGATTGATCTCAGACAGTTTATCCATTACTTCATATGTTTTTTTCAAATCATCTTCTGTCTCAGTTGGGAGACCGCTCATCCAAAATACGTAGGGCTCAATTGACGGAGCCCACTTGCTAAGGTTGTCTACGGACTTTATCATCATTTCTGATGTGATGTCTTTTTGTATGAGTGAAAGAAGACGATCTGAACCTGTTTCTGCGCCAAAGTCGAGTTCGACGCATCCTGATTTTTCGAGAAGGGTTATGAAGTCTCTATCGTAACGAGACATGTAGTCGAAACGGCAGTTAGCTCTCCAAGTGACATTTATCTTCCGATCTATCAGTTCTCGGCATATTTTCTCAACTCTCTCGCGATTTACAAAGAAGTTATCATCTATAAAGTCAATGCACTTTACCCAACGGTATTTTCCTTTTACATTCTCTATTTCTTCAATGGTTCTATCAGCATTCTTGCATCTCCAACTGCTCTTGTTGAAGATTGAGTTATAGCAGAAACCGCATCTATGCGGGCATCCTCTACTTGTCTGCATGTGAAAACGCCCAGCTCTAAGTGAAGGATATCGGTCAGTCATGATGAGATTGAAAGGTAATTCCACGGGGATAGTGTTCAGATCAATCGGCTGGCCACTAGGATTGCTAATTATTTTCCCGCCGGCCTTATAGGATATTGAGGGGACATTATTCAAGGGCTGCCCAGCACTCAGTTTGTTCGCCAGCTCCAAAGCGG
>CAYYPV010000037.1:0-9374 GCA_964473665.1 uncultured Candidatus Bathyarchaeia archaeon | reverse complement strand
AGACGGACGCTTTAATTTCAGACTACAATAATTTGATGGCTGAAGCAAAGAACCTGATTATCTTGATGTCGATAGATTCGATGCTAAGCTGGGATATGGAAACTTTAATGCCTCCTAGAGGTATCTCCCTACGCAGTCTCCAGCTATCGCAGATAAGTCAGCTTCACCATAGAATGATAACGAACCCGAAAATTGGTCTTCTCTTAAAAAAGATAACTGAAAACATTGACTATAACTCGTTGAATATTGTCCAGAAGAGGAATGTTCACCTGCTTAATAAGCAGCGTAATGAGGCTGTGGTTCTACCTGAAGAACTTGTAGTGGAAACAGCTAGGCAGACTGCTATAACCATTGATACTTGGAAGAAGGCGAAGGCTCAAAGAAACTATCAACTGTTCAAACCTGAACTGGAGAAGCTGGTTGAGTTAAGAAGAAAAGCCGGTAATCTTCTGATCAATGTAAAAGGAGTACCTACCTGTTATGATGCGCTCATAGACATATTTGAGCCGAAAATAACTGCAGAGACTATCTCTGCGATTTTCACTGATCTCAAAGAAGGTCTTGAGTCAATTCTGCAAAAGTGCATGTCATCACACAAGCAGCCAAAGATGTCTATTTTACATCGTAAGGTTCCCATTGATATTCAAAAAAAAGTCGCTGTCGCACTAACAGGCTTCTTGGGCTATGATGTTACCTCAAAAAATGCAGGAGGAAGGATAGATGAGACTGAACACCCCTTCACTACCGGATACTACAATGATGTCCGCATCACGACACATTACTATGAAAATAATTTCGCGTCATCACTATTCTCGATACTACATGAGACGGGACATGCTCTTTACGACCAGAACCTTAACTCAGAATGGATGTACTTGCCTGTTGGCTCGCAGTGCTCTTTAGGTTGGAGTGAATCTCAATCACGCTTTGTGGAAAATATAATTGGTAGATCAACAGAGTTCTGGACTTACTTCTTCCCCAAGTTGAAACATCTTGCCAAGAAACCCTTATTGAATGTCGCCTTCGATGAGTTAGTACTGGCAGTCAATAAGGTTCAGCCGTCAAAAATACGCATTGAGTCTGATGAGGTCACATACTGCCTTCATATTATAATACGGTTTGAGTTAGAGAAGGAGCTGATGGCGAATAGGCTTGAGGTTGCAGATTTGCCTGAAGTATGGAACAGCAAATATGAGAAGTATCTCGGAATAGAAGTCAAAAATGACTCTGAAGGAGTAATGCAGGATACGCATTGGGCGAGCGGACTTTACGGGTACTTCCCCACTTATGCACTTGGAAACATATACAGCGGCCAAATCTTAGCAACAATGGAGAAGGATATTCCGTCTTGGAGAAATCAAATCACAAAGGGGGATTTTCAAGAAGTAAAATCGTGGCTAATTAAGAATTTATACAGTTACGGTAACCTCTATGACCCCGAAGATCTGATCAATAAGATAACTGGTGAGAAGCTAAATATTCAGCACTACCTCAACTACTTGAATGGAAAGTACTCGAAGCTTTATGAATGGTAACGTAATTAGAAAGGTTGGTTCGCATGAAAATCATAGGGATTGTTGGAAGCGCCAGGATCGGCGGAAACACTGAGACCTTAACACGGATAGCTCTTGAAGAAATTGAGAAAGAAGGCTTGGAGACTGAGCTCATTACTCTAGCGGGTAAGGAGATTAAGCCTTGTGATGCGTGCCAGTCCTGCAGACAAACTGGAAAATGCCACATAAACGATGATCTGCCTCCAATACTTGAGAAGATGCTGAAGGCAGACGGCATTATCCTTGCAAGCCCTGTATACTTTGGCTCTGCATCTCCGCAGATCAAGGCTTTAATCGATAGAAGCGGCTACTCTACAAGAGGCAAAGAAGGGATTGGACCGTTTGAGAATAAGGTCGGCGGACCCATAGTTGTAGCTAGGAGAGCTGGACAGAACTTCACGTATGCACAATTAATGTTCTTCTTTATGATATCGGGTATGATTGTCCCAGGCTCCACGTACTGGAACATTGCATTCGGAAGAAGAAAGGGCGAAGTATTAGATGATGAAGAGGGAGTTCAAACAGTCAAGAACTTTGGAAAGAAGTTAGCTTGGTTAGCCAAGAAAATAGCAGAATAAGAATTTTCATAAATAATGTTGCAACTACGGATTGCGTAAATTGTTTCAAGCATTCGAGGGCTATTATATCTAAATTTAATCAATTTAATTATAATTCCAATTATAAAATAGTCAAGATTGCCGGATGGTGAGAGGCATGTTTTTTAGAAATCAATTTATCCTGAGTTATAGTTTATGTTTAGGGATGTTTAGGAGTTATTCCTTATTTGTCGGTATAAACATATCAAATATAATTATGGGTTGTTTACCAACATTGATTGATGCGTAGAAGGGAGTTGGCTGTGGAGAAGTTGAATAATGGAGGTTTCAAGGTTGTTTTGACTGCTGATCGCACTCTTATGAGTGATTACACTGGTGGCATCTTTCTTGGTTTTAGTGCTTGTGTTCCGAGTGGATTAATTCCTGACAAATTGTATTTCTCGTTATTTTGTCCATCACTTGAGACCAATGAGGATGGTTCAGTAAAGTTTGCTCCTTGCGGAACCAGAAAAATCGAAGCTACTTTGTTGAATAATGGGTTCAAAAGAGACGATGTAATTGTTACAACTCCAGATTATTTAGGGAAGACAATCGGTTCAAATACAAAGGTTGTCGGAGTTACAGAGAATGATCCTTTAGGAATAGGTCCTGCCACCACTACATTTACGCAGACTTTAGGCGGAGAAGCCTACATGGCGGTGAAGTTCAAGGAGATACTGCAGCATCCTGCAGTTCAAATGTATAAGCCAAAAATTGTTGTTGGTGGACCTGGAGCTTGGCAGCTTGAAGATGCAGAGACCAGACGCAGACTAGGAATTGATTGTGTGGTAATTGGAGAAGGAGAAAAGGTGGTTGGTGCAATTTTTGAGAAAGCGGTTAGCGGCGAGCAGTTACCGGGGCTTGTTCATGGGGAAGTGGTGAATGAGGATGAGATACCTATCATTAGCGGGCCAACAATAGATGGAGTAGTTGAGATTGCGCGCGGATGTGGACGTGGTTGCGACTTCTGCGTTCCGACTCTTCAGCGATACCGTTGCTTTTCCATAGACCGCATATTAAAGGAGGTTGAAGTCAACTTAAGGGCTGGAAAAAACCCTTTACTGCACGCGGAAGATGTGCTTAGATACAAGGCGAAGGGTTTTGAAATAAACAAAGAAGCGGTAATCAATCTTTTCAAGGCAGTAAGAAACTATCCTAACGTTGAATCAGTCGGAATCAGTCACTTTGCTCTTTCATCAGTTGCCAGTGCACCCGATCTGGTTGGGGAAATATCGAACATTCTTTATCCAAACAGCGATGAAGGTTGGCTCAGCGGTCAAACTGGCATAGAAACTGGAAGCCCGCAGATAATCAGGAATCACATGTCGGGGAAATGTAGACCATTCAATCCTGAAGACTGGCCGCAGGTCGTCGTAGAAGCCTTTGAAATCTTATCGAAAGCCAACTGGGTTCCCTGTGCAACATTAATCATCGGGTTTCCTGGGGAAACGGAAAAAGATATCGACTTGACAATCGATCTCATTGATGAATTAAGGCCCTTCAAGAGCGTGATAATTCCCCTTTTTCTAGTGTCAGAAGGCGGAGTGAAAGAGAGAACAAAGTCATTCTCGGTGGAGAATATTACGCCTAAAAACTCCGAACTTTTCCTAAAATGTTGGGAGCACAGTTTAGACTGGGCCTCAGTTCTCCTCAAAGAGTACCCGGTAACGAGAGACAGATTGAAAGGATATGGGATAAACCTCGTGTTCTCCTACGGTATTAAGCAGTGTAAGGAACTGATCCGCAGATGTCAGAACGATTACAATTACGACTTACCGGCTATGATTAGAGACGCACGGGAAGGCAAAATAAATGTGGCTCCTTTACCTCTTCGGCTGATCAAAAAGTTCACAAAACCCAGCAGTGCAACAGGCACTTAATTTATGGAAAAAAGAGGAAATCGGATTGAGTCACGTAGTACTCATAAACTCTCCGGATAGAAGTGTGCTTAACAAAGTACTAGGAATCAGAGCGCCGCCTTTAGGACTGATGTACATTGCGGCATTTCTTGAGAGGGCCGGAGTGTCTGTTGATATTATTGATGCAAACCTTAGCGGTAAGAATCATGAAGAATTAGCCTCCGAGGTGAAGCGTAGGAGACCTGATATAGTAGGATTAAGCGCTGTTACGCCGACAGTTAAGGCGGCTATGAAGATTATGAAGTCTATCCGAACGTTACTGCCTAACGTGGTAGGAGTAATTGGTGGAGCCCACTCCACTTTTCTGCCTTCAGAAACATTAGCCGACTGCCCTGAACTTGACATTGGGGTAGTAGGGGAGGGTGAAGAGACTATGCTGGAGCTAGTTGAGGCTCTAGACGGATTTTCCTGGGAAAATGGGGATGAAAGAAAAATAGGAAGTAGCCAAACGCATCAGTTAGCTGAACGGGTTTCGGATATACGCGGAATAGCGTTCAGGGATCCTGAAAAACCAAATGTAACAAGAGAAACTTCTCCACGTCCATTAATCCAAGACCTTGACACCCTACCATTTCCGGCGAGACACTTAGTGCCCTTCAGCAAATACACTGTAGCAAACAGAGAGACGCCTGTAGGCACGATAATGACGAGCCGGGGATGCCCATTTGCCTGCGAGTACTGTTCCTCATCTAGGATGGGGGGAATAGGCTTAAGATGCCGTTCTCCAGCGAATGTTGTTGAAGAACTCACGTTCATTCATGAGAAGTATGGAGTTAAGCAGATCGAGTTTTTTGATGACACATTTACATTAAACAGGAGAAGAGCTGCTCAGATAGCTTCTGAGATTAGAAGCAGAGGGCTGGATATTGGCTGGGTTGCTACATCTCGGGTGGACACGATAGATAAGAGCCTAATACAGGAGCTGAAAAGCGGAGGAATGAACACAATCTATTACGGTGTCGAAGCAGGTTCTCAACGTGTCCTCGACATGATGAATAAACGCATTAGACTCAAGCAGATAAAAGATGCGTTCAGAGCAACACATGAATGCGGCATCAACACTGTTGGCTCATTTATGTTTGGTTACCCCAACGAAACGCTTGATGAGATGCGTCAGACAATAGGCTTCGCCATCCAGTTGAACCCTGACTATGCCCAGTTTTCCATATCAACTCCGTTTCCGGGAACGCCGATATACCAGCGCTTGAAGTCGTCTGGGCTTCTTATGACCGAGGACTGGAATATGTATACGGTGCTGGAGCCAGTCATTAAATGCGAAGCGTTTGGATACAGCGCTGAAAAACTGAAGAGCATGTTAACCGAAGCTTATACGCGATTCTATCTGAGGCCGCAATACCTTGTGAAACATCCTTGGCAACTTTCACTTGTTATCAGAACACTGCTAAGGGAAATTTACGTCAGGATAAATGAACAATAAAAGAGACTCTAAAAATTTTTTTAGCAGAGATTAAGAGTCTAGCTCAAAAAGTTCTTCAAAGAGTTCTAGTTTTTATGCCGTCCGAATTATTTTTCAATAGTTACTTTTTTCATCTGGTTTTCAGGTTGCCCAGAAATACTTATTGATGGAGATGATGAACGATCGAATCGCCATAGAATAGTTGATGTAATTACTCCACCTAGACCTCCGAATATGAAGTACGATACCATAGCCGCTCCAAAGCCGATTAAGATTATATGCGTTTTAGTCATGCCCAGAAATAGGAGTATGGGATAGTGAAGGGCCAATTTTGTCAGGTTTCCAGCAGAGCCTATAACAAAACCGACAATAATATTTTTTAGATACCCTCTGAAAGCTAACGCTAATAAATCAATTGCAATACCCATTGCTAAATACTCTAAAACTGCAAATAGACCAACTGCTTCAAGCCCGGTGAAAGCTGCTAGGACTCCAGTTATAGCGCTAGTGCATGTGGCTGAACCTAGCTTCTTTACGATACCTACACTGGCAAATATTGGAATTATCCAGAAAATGCCGTCGTGACCCGGTATTTGAAGCGGAGGCTCAATATTTGCAACAATATAGATCAGTACAAAGTCAAGTGCGCCCATAATCGATATGAAGGTAATTTGGCGTGTTGAAAAATGAAGGCCGTGCATATTGGGTTACCTTTAGATGCTTGATTTTAAGTTCAATGCAAAGTTACTTGACAGCGTCCCGTTCACCGCGACCATAAGAATGAAATCATCCTTCAACGAGTTACCCGTATTCGTCAGATAGAATGTTCCAGTCACATTCGACGTGTACACAATCTGCCCATCAGGCACCTTAGGGTCATCCGTAATGTGTATAGCGCCCAATCCAGCGGTCGGCGACTTAAAATTCACATAGTAAGTGTTGTTGTTGAAGCTGTTAAACTTGGCACCGTTACTGTTAGCGACCTTAACATAAACATCGTTGAACCCTGACAGCGCAGAGGGGCCCTGCAGTTTTGAAGTTGATGAACTTGAGCTGCTTGTGACGTAAAAGCCGCTTGAGCCCGAACCCTCAACCATATTTGTCCACCCAATATACCCGTCCGCTTTACTATATCCATACACGTGGAAAGCTGCTGTCCCCTGAAGATTCGTAAAAGAGTAATTAACTTCCACCGCTGGATTAGAAACATTGAGAACATCGGGCGTAGCGTTAAGATCGACGAACATGATGTAAAATGTATTCGAGCTACCAGTGGTCACCCCAGGCATGATTTGAATCTGCTGTCCACCCGGAGCCCAAGCCTGAGGCCCGTACGTAAAATCTTTGCTGCTGAAAGTCTCATCCATCGAAAGATTCGAAGGACCCGCACTTTGACCTGACGTAGCCAGATACTGCACCACGAATGAAGCGGCGATGATTATGGCGAGGACAGATAACGCTAAAACCAACTTCCGTTTAAGACTCCACAAATCACTCAGCCCCCATCAGTCGCCCATAACTCTAACCGTTATATCCTATAAGCATATCGAAATTAGTGAAGTAGATATGAGAAAGCTTCTGCTCATAAAAAATTGTTACTTCGAAGGTTTGAACTGATGGTTTAAAGAAGTGTACAACTACTAGCGATGGATTTATGTTCAAATTTTATGCTAGGGCTTCATATGTAGTTTGTCAATTGATTTCATCATACGTACTTTTTGTTTAATTATATCCCACAGTTCTTGCTCAGATAGGGGCTGAAAATTTGGGCCGAAGCGCTTTTTCGCAACTTCATAAATGGTTTCGTTGATAGGTGTAGGGAATCCTTTTTGCTGGGAAAGATTAAGCATGTACCCGTTTAGTGCTTCTAGTTCCGTGTTAGTTTTGCCTCCGAACACGTCTTGAGCCATGCTGTTTAGACCGAGTTTTTCTGTGCTAAGCCTATAGAGAATGCCTGTCATGAAGGTGGGCAGTGTGGCTCCTATTCTTATTAATCTCCAAGAAGGAACCGGCCCTAAATTGTGTTCATGGAACCCAGACGTTTGGAGAAGGTGGATGCCTTCCGAATAGAGCTTCAGAGTCATACGCATCAAGAGGTTGAAGGATTTAATTGGGCGTCTCTGAAAACCCACGAGCGTCATTAAGGCGTTTGCGAGATTAATCACCATTTTACAGTGGGCTGCATCTCGCAATCTATCAGTAGTAACGCATTCCAAGCCCAACCGAAAGATACTTGCAACCGCTTGCACCTCATCTTGTAGGTCATTTGCAGGCGTACCTAGAATGATATATCCCCGAGACTGATGACCCACTTCTCCAGGACCATCCCGCCAAGCGTTGTAACATATTACGCCGTAAACTACTCTAGCGAAATATTCGGGCAGAATTTGCTGGTTCTGAACGCCGTTCTGCAAAGCTACAACGATAGGCTCACGGTTTCCAAGATATGCCCTCAATTCTTGGCAGACAGTGTCAAGGTCGTAATTTTTTACAGCTATTACAATGACATCGGACTGTGCAATTTCGGCCAGCGACCCTATAGCATGAACAGGAAACGGCGTGGAGGTAAATCTCTCTCCTTTCAAGTAAGACTTCAGTCCAATTTTATTAATAACATTAAGAGTCTCGCCGCGTGCAAGCAAAAACAAGTTCTCATATTTGGGCGCAATCCAGCCAGCAATTGACGACCCGATAGCTCCAGCGCCCACTATGACAACTCGGAGGTCTTCTCTCATAATTGTCACTATTTTTACTTAGTTTCTCAGTGAAAGTATTTTTTTAAAATTTAAAAATTTTATTCATATAGAGAATTCGGGATTTGTTTTGACGTATAACATAATAGTTCGCTGTATGTTACCATCATATTGCGGGCGCTGGTTTTGGCTTTTTATAAACTAACAAATCTTTCTGGTCAAGTTGATGAACTTCTCCTTTTCGATGATGGTTTTTCGGTTGTACCTTGGGAAGGAGATTTAGGTCTTCATGTTTATTCCGACTGTCGTCCACATAATTTGGAGACCGCTGAACTTCAGAAGGGTTTAGTGTTAGTACTTAACGGGAAGGAGCTGATAGAAGAGGGAGTAGGTTTCGGAGTCCCTGTTGTAATATACTCAGATGAGACATATTTTTCTGGTTCAGCGCATGTGTTAATTAGCGAGGACGTGCAAGATAAAATCATAATAAAGCACTTCTACATGGATAGAGTATCTAGAAAAAGTTGGATCGGTAGAATTTTAATCGACAACCGCATTTATAGGATGTTTACAAATTTTCTCGCTGACGTATACCGTAATCGACCGACTTACCGAAAAGTTATCTTCCCGTTAATTAGGTTAAGAAGTAAAATAGGCATCAAAACAATCTTCGTAAAAGTCGAATCTAGAGGAGAAATAATCGTAGAGTACAGAATAAGAGAACGCAGCATAAATGTAGAAGTAGATTTTACAAAGCTTAGTAAGGGCGGCTGTAGGTGCGCCCTACTTCTAAACGAGCAGGGTTCAACTTTCTTCAAGCGATTCGTTGACTCAGACGGCTTAAACCTGAGCAATGACCAGATAGGCGCCTGGGACTTGATTAAAGCCGACTGGGCTTGCCTCTCGAATTCGGATGGGACCTTAGGCTTCTGTCTCAAGTCTATCCCAAACTGTAAACTATTCAGAGGAAGAGAACGCATAGAGGGGCGTATGGCTTGGGCAGGTATAGGATACGAATTGAGTCAAGTCCAAACTCGTTTTAATTATAGGATAAATTTACGAGGTTCTAAGGATGACTGATGTAACTCTTATCTACCCATATTTCAGATCCGCATTTGACAGGTCTATATTCCGATACCCACCTCTGGGTCTAGGTTACGTAGCGTCATATTTGCGTAAGAACGGATTGTCTGTGA
>CAYYPV010000036.1:0-40246 GCA_964473665.1 uncultured Candidatus Bathyarchaeia archaeon | reverse complement strand
TGCTTCGAAAGCTAACTAAATTCCCTCCTAAACTGTTAAAAGAAATATTATTACATTTTCTTTAAGTTTTCATATAATTGTTTAAGAAAGCAATATTAGAGGCGTTTCCGCTATAAACCAATGCCAAATTGGGCCGGTCGTCTAGCCTGGTAGGATACTCCCTTGGCATGGGAGAGGTCGCGGGTTCGAATCCCGCCCGGTCCACTTGTATACGAATTGCGGGCCGGTCGTCTAGCCTGGTAGGACATCATCTTGACGTGGTGATGGTCGTGGGTTCAAATCCCTCCCGGCCCACCATATTTTGAATTAAAAATTAGACTACTCGTCTTTGTCTTGTGAAGTTTCGGGTTTGCCAGTTATATCTGCGAAGTTTTGTTGAGTACCCGTATCCGCATGATGAGCAACGTTTTTTGTGGATATTGTATGTTCTGCGACCGCATCTTCTGCAGATTATATGCGTTTTACTTTGGCGTTTGCCCATTGAGGGTGTGCCTTTGCTTCTTCCCATTGTAAAATCACCTTGGGGTTGGCGAAACTATAGTTACATTGTCGCCCCGCACTATTATTGTTCCGAGTTTTTGCGGTTTTTCGCTGTCAGTAACTTCCTCTGCGGCCTCAAGCACGAGGTTTAGATGTTGGTCGAATGAGACCAGTGAGCCTCTTAGGCTTTTCCCGCCCTTTAGCCTAACTAGGACTGGTTTTCCCAGGCTCTCTTCGAGAATTTTTACTGCCATATCGCCAGTCATACTTTAGGCATCTCGCTAATGTTAAATCGGGTCTCTTGCCTCATGAACTATTATCTGTTAATTTAAAGATATCTATCTGGAATTGATGGTGGTGAAGTGACATTGAAGGTTTTAGATAGACACCGTTTGAAAAGTAGTGAAATGAAACGTCTAGATGAAGATGTTCGTTTAGTATTGCATAGAACTCTTTCTGATATTTTGGGTTCAAAAATTCAGGTCGAACTTATTCGTGTTGAAAGAGCTGAGATTTTTCTGGTTGATGGAAAACCTTTGCTTGCGAAGTTGACTGGAAAAATTATTCCAACATTGTTGTTTGATCAAGCTTTAGCGACTCTTCCTTCAGTTGTGGTCAATATGGGAGCGGTTCCACATGTTTGTAATGGCGCCGATGTAATGGCTCCTGGAGTAGTGGATTTGAACGGTGATTTCAGCAAGGACTCAATTATTGTCGTTGTGGATGAGAAGTATCATAAGGCATTGGCCATTGGCTTCGCTGAATTTGACTCTTTTGATATGAGGAGAGTTAAACAAGGAAAAGTGGTTGAAAATGTGCATTACGTGGGCGATTTTTTGTGGAATTTGATGAAAGAAATACGTTAAAGGCTGCTGAAAAAAGAAAATGTTAAGTTCATCAACGCATCAACATAGTTTCAATAAGGAGATAAATATCATTGTCGGAACGAAGCGCGGAGAGCATGGAAAAGTCTGAAATTATACAGCGGTGCATCTATGTTAAGGCACTGCCGCTACGTGAATTAACTGAACTAGCGCTCATCAAGGACGAGGTTAAATCCGGTAACATTGTAATATTGCGAATAACTCCGCTGGCGGAGAAAAGTGTTGAAGATGTGAAGAATGCAATTAATGAGCTTTGCACATACGTCGCAGTTGTTGGCGGAGACATCGCTAGGTTAGGTGAAGAAAGGATTGTTATCACTCCATCCTCCGTAAAGATTTGGAGACGAGAGGAAAATGCAGTTAAACCTTCTGTAGAAGATACCGTTAAACCTTCTATAGAAAATGTTGTTAAACCTTCTATCCCGGTGAGCGGAATGGAATTTTATTGTGTGAAGTGCAGAGGAAAAGTTAACGTAGATAAGTATGACATAGTGGTATACGAGACGAAGCACGGCGCGAGAAATATGGCTCAAGCTAAGTGCCCCAAATGCGGAACTAAACTAAACAGAGTAATTGGAAAAGCTTAAACTAAAAACAGCAGCAGCTTAACCCAAAAACCTGCGCATCAATTACCAAAGTGTAAAATATAGTCTAAACTCTTCTAAAGAAATTAAGTTAGACGATGTTTTTAGTTTGACTTAAATAATATAAAGGATGACTTTGCCCTTAATGCCGTACTATAATGGTAATCCAAAGTTTCCGACAGCCGAGGTTACCGTAGCCTAATTGTTTCCAAGTTTTCGGGTGCAATGCTATCGATTCTGAACATTCTATTAAAAACACCAGTCATCCCTAAGCATTTCAGCCGTTCACCATGACATACAATAATACGTTCAGGTTTGGGTAGAACCCTGCGCACGTAGCCTAAAATTTGATTTCTGTCAGAGTGCCCTGAAAGTCCCTCAATTGACTCAACTCTCATCTTAACTTTAATTAACTCCATTTTTCCTTCAGAATTCATCAACGGCAACTCTCCCAGACCATGCTGCACTCTGCGACCAAGCGTACCGTCGATTTGGTAGCTTACGAAGATAAGCGCGTTTTTCTCATCGGATGCCATATTCCTGAAGTAGTCAAGCACCGGTCCTCCCTCAAGCATGCCTGAAGTGGCCAAAATTACGCATGGGCCGCCACTAATTATGGCGGGTCTCTCGTCCGGGCTTTTAACTATGACGAAGTATTCTGATTGAAATGGATTAATGTCTTGATGTAGAATTTTGTCACGAAGTTCTCTGGATAGGTATTCAGGGTAAGCAGTATGAATTGCAGTTACTTCTGAGATCATTCCTTCTATGTAGATCGGTATCTCTTTAAGTACACCACTGCGAATTGCACTGTCGAGTATTAACATAATTTCTTGCGCTCTTCCGACTGCTAGGACTGGAATTAAAGCCTTTCCACCATTAACAACGGTCTCATTTATTATGCGTACAAGCCGTTCTTCAACATCAAATCGTGATGGCATAAAATCTTCTGGACCCCCATACGTCCCTTCAGTGATTAATGTCTCAACCCGCGGAAAATTGGTTGTAGCCGGCTCTAGAAGCATTGTTCTTCCAAATTTATAGTCGCTCGTGTATATTATATTGTGTAATCCTTCGCCGATGTGTAGGTGGGTGATGGCTGATCCGAGAATGTGCCCTGAATTGTGCAGGGTTATTCGAATATCTGGAGAAACGTCGGTGACGACTCCGAAGTTTAATGGAATTGCGTGTATGACTTGTTCGCGAATGTCTTTTTGGTCATATGGAGCTATGATCCCTTCTTTTTTTGCTACGTCTAAATAGTCGAGTTGAAGCAGCGTCATAAGGCTTAACGTTGGTTCAGAGCAGTAAACAGGTCCATCATATCCATATTTATATAGAAATGGCAGAAAACCGCAGTGATCAAGATGCGAGTGAGAGATTACAACAGCCTCAAGCTGATCTAAATCGAATTCAGTGATGTCCAGTCTGGGATACGCGTCAATCGGTTTTGTTGCACCTGGATTTATACCGCAGTCTAAAAGAACTGAACCTTCTCGCGATTGTATGAGAAGAGCTGATCTGCCTACCTGCTGGAATCCACCTATTGCGGTTATTCTGATATCTCCATCATTAAACGTCATGGGCCTGAATATTCTCTCTCCAACGTCGCGGAGAATCCTTTCTCTCTCTTTTGTTTCGGAGTAAAGAAAATGTCTGACATTGGCAATTATTTTTGATGGAATGGGGGGAGTTCTTAGAACACGGGCTCTCCACCGTGTATTTTTAATTATTTCCTGCAGAAAAACTCCGTTTTTCCCTATAACTAATCCGGGTTTCTTTGCCTCAATAACTACTTCGCCGACAATTGGGTCAAAAAGAATGTTTGTTATTTCAGCCTCAGGTTGAATCAATGTTTGAATGAGCTTTATGGTTTCAGCTTCAGGTAAACGAACTGAGGGGTCGGAGCGTATTACTATCCTTTTTCTTATCAGGTTAACTATGTCCGTGACTATGTAGCTCTGTTCAATCAGAATTTCAGGTTTCTTTGTGTATATTGCTAGTTTTGGACCCTCAAATTCTATTCTAGTAATCTCCGCTTCCTTTGGAACGTGGGCTAGAATAGTATCTCTAATCTTCACTTGTACATCGTTATGCGAAGACACCAAAAAGAATCACAGCCTAAATATGAGTGCGAAAACTAAGCTCTTGTTTCAAAAAATTTCTTTTTATCTTCAGAGCTTAATTCCCGATAACCTTCCTTTGTTACGACAGCTACATCAAAGCTGTCACCGGTTCCAACATCCCTCTTCATAGCAGCGTCTACTGCGCGGAGGACAAGGCGTATTCCGGCATCAATTGTCATTCCCTCTTTGTAACCATCTTCTAAAACACCGAATGCTATCGGCGAACCTGAACCTGAAGAAAAACATTTTTCCTCAGTTACACTGCCAAGCGGGTCTAGAGCGAATACGTGGGCTCCAGTATCATCCACTCCAGAGATTATCGCCTGCAATTCAAGCGGATATGCTCGTGACCCAAATAGAACGTTGGCTGCTAGCCTAGCGACTGAGCTGACAGGCATAGGTCTACTTTTATCAAGTTTGTATAAGCGTGCATTAGCCGTTAAGATGTCGACGACGTTCTGTGCATCTGCAACTGTTCCAGCTATAGTCATTGCTAGGTGATTGTCTAACGGAAAGACTTTTTTTGCGTATTTATGTGCAACGAAGAAGCCTGCAGTGGCGCGGGTGTCAGTTGCTAAAACTATTCCGTCTCTACAAACTATGGCGATTGTGGTTGTTCCTTTCAGAATCATTCCTAACTTTTTGGGGTCACGTTTAACGTCCAACATATCTTGAACATTTTCCTCCTGAAATTATTAGAAACGCGCTTAACGTTATGAACCAGCCAAGAAAGACTAGGTCATTAAACCTTCAATTTATCATGCTTAAAAAGTTGTTGTATAAATCTTTTATTCGTAGTGCAGGTAGGTCAAAAACTATTAATGAGATAAACAAGCTTGGGTGTGCAGGTGGCTTTTTCAGATGAAGAGTTCTCATCTCTTTAACCCTAAACATATCGCTTTTCTAGAGGCTGAAGACAGAAGAATTTGGCGAAATCCAGAAGAAATCTTAAACGATGTGAAGGTGCTGCCCAACTTTATTGTAGCCGATTTAGGATGTGGCAGCGGATATTTCACGTTGGCTCTTTCCAGAATGGCTAAGAAGGTTTACGCGATTGACATCCAAAAAGAGATGCTGAGTTTTCTTGAAGATAAAATTAGGAGGCTTAAAATCAAGAATGTTGAACTTGTGTTATCTAAGCCTGATGAGATCCCTCTCGAAAATGAAGGCGTCGACTTCCTGATGTCGATTAATACTCTTCACGAGTTCGGTGACAAAGATAAAGTGATCAAAGAAATGAGAAGGGTGATTAAGAGGGGCTGCAATCTATTGATTGCGGACTTTAAGAAGGAAAAAATGAGTTTTGGTCCTCCAGTT
Source organism: uncultured Candidatus Bathyarchaeia archaeon (assembly GCA_964473665.1). Classification (GTDB taxonomy): domain Archaea; phylum Thermoproteota; class Bathyarchaeia; order RBG-16-48-13; family CAYPFQ01; genus CAYYPV01. The sequence continues at coordinate 34,855 of CAYYPV010000036.1, read as the reverse complement.
AGAATAAGAGTTGCAGAGGATAAGGCGATTAAACTCTTTGAGGAGAGAGGCTTTGTTCTTTCAAAAGCTGATAATCTGCCATATCATTACTTGCTTGTTTTCACTAAAGATTGATGTTTGCTTCGTCTCCGAAACTCACAAAAGCATCTCTAAATAACGTTAAAGGTTACGGAAAAATAGGTTAACCGATAGCGGTGTTGTCAGTGGCAATGCAAATTCACCTCATGCAACTTCCAAGGGAAGTTATCGTAGGCAGTAGAATTCTCAAAGATACAGGCATAATTTGCAAGAGGCTCGGATTCTCTAATTCTGCTCTAGTATTAACTGGACAGGAAACCTACACTATAGCCGCAAAAACAGTGATAGAGTCACTAAACAGATCTGGTTTCCGTACAAGTCGACTTACAGTGGAGAAGTCCACATTAAAATTCGTGGAGAAGTCTCAGCAGTCGATTAGAAAGACGAAACCGTCGATAGTTGTAGGGGTAGGTGGTGGAAAAATAATAGATGTAGCTAAACTCAGCTCGGCGTATGAGAAGGTGCCATTCATAAGTATACCGACCGCGGCGTCGCATGATGGTATAGCCAGCACTCACGCCTCTATTAAAGGAATGGAGAAACCGGTCTCAGTGAAAGCCCAAGCGCCCATAGCGATCATAGCTGATATTCGAATAATTATGCGATCGCCTCGTCGGTTGACCGCCAGTGGCTGCGGTGATCTTATCGCAAAATATACTGCTGTACGCGACTGGAAACTTGCGCATAAGTTGAAGAATGAGTATTACGGTGATTACGCTGCAAGTCTTGCTCTTATGAGCGCCAGGTTGATTATCGAAAATGCTGATTTAATTCGCAAGGATACTGAAGAAGGATTGCGGATTGTTTTGGAGGCTCTGATTAGCTGTGGAGTGGCGACAAGTATAGCTGGAAGCACTAGACCTTGCAGTGGTTCCGAGCATATGTTTAGCCACGCTCTAGAATTGTTGGCTCCAAAACCTGCGCTGCATGGTGAACAATGTGGAGTTGGAACTATTATGATGGCGAATCTGCATGGAGCTAACTGGAAACTAATCCAACGTGCTCTTAAGATGTTGGGGGCTCCAACAACGGCTAAAGAGCTTGGAATTGGAGAAAAATACATAATTGAAGCCTTAACAGTTGCCCATAAAATTAGGCCAGAACGCTACACTATATTGGGTGAGGGATTGTCGAAAGATGCCGCTAGAAGACTTGCTAGAGTTACTGGTGTCATAGGCTGATATTCAAATAGATTTTAGAAAAATCATTTGATTGTTAAAGCGGTTAATGTTACCAACTCGGGTTAGGCAGCCCGTTAAGGAGCTGTCTGCTGTGGCTTCTCCTCTTCAGTCGTAGGTGGAGCGGGTAATGCCTCAGGAGCGGGAGCCGGTAATAATTCCGGAGGTGGAGTTGGCGCTAATTCAGGAGTAGGAGTTGGTTCTGCCTTAGGAGCGGGAGGAGCCTTTTTCTTATATGTTTCTAGAAACGTTACGTTTTCTATTTCCGAAAAGAATTTTTGAACGTCAATAACTACTCCGCGTTTTGCGTACTGTAAAGCTTCTAAGAGGAAGGCTTCTTCAGGCAGCTCTATGGTAACTTCTTTTTCGGTCGGTTTTACAGTGAATTTTTTGATATCTATAGCTGGAAATCTTCGGTGAATTAACGCTTGGATTTTTTCTTCTTTAGTTTCGATGATTTTTTTAATGGATAAATCATATACCAGTGTTTTCCCAGCAAGTGGTGGATTGAAATCTGCTTGAACTCTGCCAGCTCCAACAGTTCTTATAACGGCTATTTTTCCGTCGATTTCCAGTTGCATGCCTGGGTATGGATTTAGTTTTTCAGCTTTAAACTTTCGAAGGGGCATCAACTTGATTTTGCTAGGATCTCTAGGGCCGAACCCTTTTTCGGGAGGTATTTCAACTGTTGATGATTTATCGACATCAAGTCCAACTAAACCTTCATCCAGTCCTCTCAAAACCCAGCCTTCACCAACTGCCACAAGCATTGGTTCGTAGACAACTCCGTCACGGAAAATGTGTTCTTTTCTTGCAATATCCTGACTACTTGTATCAAACACTTCATTGGACTCTTTAACCTTAGCAACGAAATCCATTAGTACAAAATCATTTTTCTTTACTGCCAATTTAGATGCTTCCTGGTTGACATATTTTTGTTATTTTAGGCTGATTTTTATGACCTTGGAGGTATTAATAGCCTTTCATACAGCCGCTCATGCCTTAATCTTTTTCGCCTTTATCGCTTCTTAAAACCTATTCATAAAGTCTTCTTTCCGAACTCTTCGTAACTTACAATCTGTTCTAGATTTTTCCTGTTGCGTACTAGGTGCAGGAGTCCTCTCATTATGTCAATTTTTTCTCTTGGATAACCCAGTGCCAAAAGAGCGACAATTCGATAGTTCCCAGGTATATTCAATGTTGCTCTAACTTCGTTTTCGTCGAAGCTCCCAACCCAGCATGTTCCTAGACCTTCATTTGTGGCGGCCAAGACTATGTGCTCTAACGCTATAGTAACATCGACCATGTACCATTTTGGTGAGACGTTTTGATCGCCGCAACCCACTATAATGACAGGAGATTCGGAGCAGAATTTTGCAAAACGCGCCTGTGCGAATTTTTCACGTTTTTCTTTATTACTTACAACTATAAAGTGCCATGGTTGAGCGTTACCAGCTGATGGCGCAAGCTGCGCGGTCTCCAAAATTTTTAGCAGTAAATCCTTCGGAATTGGTTTTGAATCATAGGCACGTACAGACTGCCTAATTTTTATAGCTTCAAAAACATCCAATGTTTTTCACGCTCTACACGAGACTTATCGTCTTTTAATTAGAATGAGTTCAGGTGGACATTAATTTTTTCATCTAAAAGAATTGTTGCATAAAAGCCTTTGACCGCCGGGCCTATGTTAACTAGTGTTGTTGAACCAGAAATGTCTACTCCGCGCGCTTCATGTATATGCCCGGATATCGCCAATGCAGGTCTTTCGAGTTCAATGAAACGTCTAATTGATGCGCTGCCAACATGCCCTCCAAATCTAGAAATGTCTAATTTAGTATTAAGAGGGGGAGCGTGTGAAATTAATACAAGTTTTTTGGTCCTGTTAGCTTTTGAGTAAGCCCTTTCAAGCTCTTTCAGCAAGTCGTCATCATTTATTTCAAATGGGGTTAGAAATGGGCTTGGATTTGAGCCGCCGACACCTACAAAATTTGTGTCGTTAAAAATTTCATGTGCACCGTGAAGACAGGTTACTTTTTGGATGTTTACACCTTTAGCCAAATCTGGCGGATCACAGTTTCCGGGAACAAAGAATATCGGACGACCTGACTTTGAAAGAATGCTGAGAAGATCTTCTGCTAGGCTGTAGGAACCGAAGTTAGTTATATCGCCGCAGATTACTATGAGATCAGGTTTTTGATCAGCAACTTTTTCATTAAATTTATCGATTGCCGTTATGGCTCCGTGGAAGTCCGAAGCTGCCATGATTTTCATTAAACCGCCTCAAAAGCAAACTAAATATTAATGACTTTTCCAATATTATTGACTTCCGAGAGGTGCTGGATTAATGTGCTTGGCAATACCGGGGTTGGTTGTTAAGATAGAGGGCGATAAAGCCATCGTCGACTTCGGCGGAGTGAAGCGAGAAGTTACCTTGACACTTATTGATAGAGATAAAGTGACACCCGGGGAAACCTATGTGATTGTACATACTGGTTGGGCAATATCAATTCTTGACAGAGAAGAAGCTGTCGAGACATTAAAGCTTTGGAAAGAAGCCCTTAAGTCTGGCGTTGAAATTGAGGATGAAGACGAACTTTAATGCTGCTTCTCAAATTTGTGTACAGTTTCTTTTATTGAATTATCAACCAGCTCAAACGCATGTATTGTAGCATGCTCATTATCAATTTCTAAAATGATGAAGGATGGAATTTTGGAGGCTGGTCCTCCGCCCCATACTCCTGTAGCGGAGCCTGGATCAAGAAGAAGCAGTTTCTCACCACCATTTTTAGTTTCACGAACAGATAGACTGTGAGTGTGACCTGAAATTAAAATGTCTACGCCGATTCTTTGAGCTTCTTTTGCCAATTTACGTGGATTGCCACGTGGATAAATTGTGTCTCCGTGGATTAAGCCTACGGTGAAGTTTTTCAAATCTATTTTCACCTCTTTCGGAAGAGGCGGATAATCCATGTTTCCCCGGCAAACATATAATTTTCCTAGATGTGAGAGATATCGCATAACGGATTCATCTTCTAAATCGCCAGTGCAGAGAATAAAGTCGAATTTTACGCTCTCAATTTTATCGGTTATTTCCTTTGGGACAACCGATGCCCGTTCAGGAATGTGTGTGTCGCCTATAATTAATAGCCTCAAGACGCTGCCCCCTCGCATTTGTAATCATGATTACAATAGCATTTCAACTTTTTCCAATTAAGCGCTAGATGTTGTTTGAGTAGAAAAAATAATTATATGAAACGTATATTGAATAAAATCAGTGTGGAGTTTAGGTTGCCAATTATAACATTGCTTTCCGACTTCGGTTTGAGAGATCCTTATGTTGCTGGAATGAAAGCTGTAATTCTATCTATTTATCCAGATGCAAAGATTTTTGATATTAGTCATGATGTTGAAAAGTTTAATGTACGCATGGGCGCTTTCATCTTAGCTTCAGCAGCTCCTTACTTTCCGGTAGGTGCAGTGCACTTAGCTGTAGTTGACCCTGGAGTTGGTACAAAACGACGACCAATAATTGTTGAAACAGGGCGAAGTCTGTATGTGGGACCAGATAATGGTCTGTTGATGTTATCAGCTCTAATCGAGGGGGTAACCAACGTTTACCATATTACGAACGAAAAATATGTGCTTCCTGAGGTGTCCAGAACTTTTCATGGAAGAGACATTTTCGCGCCAGTAGCTGCTTGTCTAGCTAGCGGGATTAAGGTAAGCGAGTTCGGCCCAGAAGTTAAATATTTTGAGAAACCGCCATTTTCAGAGCCAAATGTTAAGAATGGGGAAGTTTACGGCGAGATATTGTACATTGATAGCTTTGGAAATGCGACTACAAATATTTCAGCTGATTTGTTGCAGAGAATCAAGATTACTGATGGAGCTTCATTGAAAATAAATGTCGGGGAGAAACGTACTGTTTTGAAGCTTAGCAGTGCATATGATGAAGTCCCAACTCAAACTCCTCTAGCGATAATTGGCAGTAGTAACTTTCTTGAGATTTCAGTGAATCAGGGAAATGCAGCGGAAAAATTTAGAGCCAAAGTGGGAGATGCTGTTAAGATCACAATTCCTGTTATGAGTCATTAGATTCTGTCAGATTTTGAAAGTTCTCGCAGACGTTCAACACCGTTAATTTGGTTTATGAATTTAACTACGCTTTTAGGGACAAGTTCTTCCCAATTTTCTCCCTTTAACATACGGTTTCTGACTTCTGTGGCTGAGTATTTTTTGCGATTGAAGTATGGAACTGGTTTAACTTGAAAACCCGCCTCTTTAAACAGTGTACTGGTAAGCGGTTCGTTAGTAAAAACAACGTCGAAGCTGGGAGTGTATGTTACTACATGTGCAACCCAAACTCGGTGCATATTAATATCGGTTATAGGGATTATGTAGCAGCGTCCAGGATCAATTCCATATTCGACTAATGCAAGTTTAATCATCGAGATGCGTTCGCCTGCAGTAAATGGATTTTCTAATACATGGCTGTATTGTGAGCTACCAATGAGTATGATTAGCTCATCCACATTATTCATTAATTTTTTAATAACTTCTATGTGTCCTTTGTGAATAGGTTGAAATCTTCCAACAAATAAACCAATCATAGAAAAAACTTCTTTGTAGCCCGAGCTATTTATCTTGTTATCAATTTAGTTCTGCCATTTTTTATGGCTTCAGGAATACTAATAGCCTTCTTGCTCCTTGTCTCCAGCTTCAAATTTCTCACAAACATTAGCTTTCTCGCATTTACTGTTCTCCTAAAAATCCAGAATTATATCGACAACGAAGCCAAGAGCACTGTAGGCAAAAAATGAGGAAACATCCCACTTACGTTTTACGTTAAGGTACTTGCTTCTCTGGTTCCTTTTCCTTTTTTTCCAGCTCTTCTCCTTTCATGAAGTACCCTATAGCGATTATAGCAAGGCCTACAATAAAGATAGCCCCTCCATACAGTCCGCGTATTACGAAGTAAAAGTGAAACAAAATGCCCATCAATGTTCCAAAAAGGAGGGCTGCTCCCACGAATGTAATAAATATGCCCCGCCAAATCATACTTTTATTCATTGTTTAACCCCGGAAACTCTTTTATTTTAGAGTTTAAAGTGATATTTAACCTATTTACCCAAAGTAATCCTTGATTTGTTAATTTCTGCTTTTTTCTGCGGCTTTCTTCAAGTTCTTTCCTAAGAATACTTTGCTTTATTTCTCTGCCTAATGCGTAGCCGCCGATCTTACCATTTGATCGTATAACTCTGTGGCATGGAATTAAAAGCGGAAATGGGTTTGCAGCCAAGGAATTACCTACAGCTCTAGGCGCTCTTTTTTTGCCTAGTTCTTTTGCAATGTTACCGTAAGTCGTGACGTATCCATGTGGAATTTTTAATGCAGTTTTTAGAACAGATTGTGTGAACTTTGGCAATTTTGCGAATGCGAAATTGAAATATTTTTTCGTGCATTTTCCATTGTAACTTGCTTCTAATACATTAATCACATTCCGAGCGAAGAGTAGTTGTTTCTTCCTTACATTTTCAGTGAAGTTCGTATTATACGGTAAATGATTTATAATGAAGGATAGAAGAGAACGTTTACCTTTAACGGAGAATGCGGAAGCCCAAATTTTCTGTTTTTCATCAAAGGCTACGCCGAACCATATTTCTTTCCTTTTTTCACTGTAAATAAAAATCAATTGAAATTCAGCCTTCAGCACATAATTTCTTAAATGAGACTTAAAAATTACAAGTTAGGGAGATTAATTGGCTTTGATTGAAATCGATGGCTCTACTGGTGAGGGCGGCGGACAATTAGTTAGAACAAGCATCGCGTTAGCAACTTTGCTTACTAAAGGCATACACATACGTAACGTAAGAGCAAAAAGGTCCCCACCAGGTTTTAGATCTCAGCATCTAACTGGAGTAAAGGCTGTTGCGACAATCGCCGATGCAGATGTGACGGGATTGGAGATAGGTTCACAAGATTTAGTTTTTGAGCCACATAGAAGACTCGCAGGTTCATTTACATTTGATATTGGAACTGCTGGAAGCATTCCACTAGTGTTACAGGCATTAATGCCTGCAGCAGCATTTGCCCCAAAGCAAACTAAAGTCAATTTGATTGGCGGAACTAATGTCAGATGGAGCCCTTCCATCGATTATGTTCTAAGCGTTCTTCTTCCTACGTTAGGAAAAATGGGTTATAATGGCAAAATCGCAGTTGAGCAACGCGGTCATTATCCAAAGGGAGGCGGGAGAGTCACGGCGATAATAGATCCAGTCCGTAAACTTAAGTCAATTAACTTTACAGAATTTGGTAAAGTTAAAAAAATATACGTGCTAAGCCATTGTGTTAAGCTCCCTAGCCATGTAGCTGATAGACAGGCTAAGTCAGCAGTCCAACTGCTTAGAGAGGCGGGATATGACAACTTAGAGCTTAAAACTGAGTGGTATCGGTCTGATGAGGATCCACATTTGGGTCCTGGAAGCGGGGTAACTGTGTGCGCCGAGACGACTACTGGCGCTCTTCTTGGCTCCGATTCCTTGGGTGAAAGAGGTAAGCCTGCTGAGAAGGTGGGGGAAGAGGCTGCACAGGAATTGATTAGGGAGCTGGATTCTAGGATGCCTGTTGACAAGCATATGGGCGATATGTTGATACCTTACGTGTCTGTGGCGGAGGGACGGTCGCAGTTCAAGGTTTCAGAGATTACTCTTCACTTAGTCACTAATATACAGATAGCGGAAGCTCTTGCTGATGTAAAGTTTCAAGTTGAAGGGAAAATGGGAACCCCGGGCACGATATCAGTTAAGGGTATAGGTTTGATGAATGCAGCTGTTGAAGATTAGTTTTTCTTGCCGCTGCTTTTTTAACGGCTTCTTCGAAAATTTCTTTAACCCCAATATTTTGGGAGCTGATCGCTTCAAAAGAGTCTCCCCCTATTTCTTGCTTTGCTTTTTCAATTTTTGTTTTATTCGCTAAATCTATTTTATTTAGAACTTTGATTATTGGTATATCGCTGAATTCTTTCAGAATTTCTTTATATAGATTCAGTTGCCGACTAAAGGGATAGCCACAGGTTTCAGATGGGTCCGTCATAAAAACTATGCCATCAGCCAAGTACTTCAGGGCAATGATTGACTGCAACTCTATTTTGTTTCTCTCATTCAACGGTCTATCAAGTAATCCAGGAGTATCGATAATTTGACATCTTCCATAAGATGTATTCCTATGACCCAGATTGATTTCTTTTGTTGTAAATGGGTAGGCGGCAATTTCCGGTTTAGCTGTTGAAACCTGCCTTACGAATGTGGATTTACCTGTATTTGCATAACCTGCTACGACTATCGTTATCATTTCAGTATCAATTGACGGTATAGCCAACAACTTATCTTGAGCTTCCCGTAGGAAATCCAAATCTTTCGATATCTGCTTTATTATTGAAGCTATTCTTCCGTAAGCTTCCTTTCGTAGATTTGCAGCATCGTTAATCGTTTTAGCGTAGTTTATCCTTTTTGTGTACCTATAGGCTAAATCATCAACCATTTTTGCAGCCCAATTTAATGCTCCTAAACTTTTTTTCAGTTTAACAACTCCGACAAGCACGTCGGCTAATTCTTTATAGAATGGATGAATCTCGTCAATCTTGGGCGTTTCCTTAACGGTTTTCATTAAACGATCAGCTAAGAGTTGTCCGACAGATGTGACTCTGGCAGCTTCTTTCTGCTTAACCTTAACTGTTGGCGGTATATTTTTAGGGAAAGTCTTTTCTTTTTTAGATGCGCGAGAAAATGCTAAGTCAATGAGTTTTTCTGCAGATAGCTCGGAATGCATGTCAGAAAATGGTTGTCTCAAATTTTCCTGGCTCCAAAGAAAAGACCTAATAACAAAAGCAGAAGTCTAACAAAGTGATTAGGATACATAACGTGGAATCAACTGCCCAAATAACTCCAGCCTATAAATTTTTTAGTTATCCTTTTTTAATATTTTTCGGTAACCAGAGGTCGAATAGCCAGACCGCCATTGGTAGGATACGGGTTAAAGGGCCTAAATGAGAAGCAATTAGTATAGATAGAAATGCTTGGATATGCTCTACACTGTTCTATCCATTCAACACGCGTTGAGTAGCCAGCGAAAGCGAAGACTGCAGAAAGCTACACATCACCACAAAAGGTGGAGCATTAGAAAAAGGAGGTTAACGAAATATGAAAACTGGTAAAGAAAGAAATGCTGTTGCTTTAACTGAAACTATGTCTAAAGAGGCTTTAATACGGATAGAGACAAAAAAAGATGAGAATAAATTCAGTATTTTCACTCTTGCGGATTACGTTTCCACCTTTCCAGAACATCAGCAGGAAAGGTATGGCATGTATCAAAGAGTGTTAGAGTTACATCAGCAAGAACAGCCTCAGACGGCTATAGCAAAAAAATTAGACTACCCTCGTACGACTATTCAGCAATGGATTTCTGAAACCCGCCTCCCCCCAATTGAAAAGCATATTCGTAGACTAAAAGATTTGGATGTATATCCTCTAACTCCTGACAATCCACATCTCCCACTTCTTGCTCTTATGATTGGCTGGATTTTTGGAGATGGCCATCTTCCAAGAAATTTGCGGTATTTATCATTTTTTGATGGAGAGGAAGAAAGTTTAGAAAAATTTAAAACGTATAGCAAAAAGTATTTTCCGACAATTACTATATCAGATGTTAAAAAACATCGCGAGAATAATAATTATTATTTAACCATTTCTAATACTGCGGTAGCTCATCTTTTCTGCACGCTAGGAGTGCCTGCAGGGAATAAAGTTGACACCCCATTTACAGTTCCAGAGTTCATATTGAATGGCTCAAAAGACGTTAAACGCGATTTTCTCGCTGGAATACTGGGGAGCGAAATGACTACTCCGAAAATAAGTCATGCACATACAGCTATACCTATTGAGTTTTGTATGTCTAAAAATATGTTGTTAGAGGATGGGCATAGACATTTTATGGAGCAGATAAGGAGGTTGCTTAACGAGTTTGGAGTTACAACTACTGATATGGAGGTAGAGCAACGTACTCCACCTGAAAATCCTTGTTATCACTTTTCGATTCATGGTAGAGCGGAAAATTTAATTAAATTCTCAGAGAAAATCCCGCTATTTCATACCATCAAACTAAAAGGTATGGAGAAAGTGATGAAGTCATTTAACTATCACTTTGAACGTCTGGAATGTTACAATAAAACAATGACTTTAAAGACTAAAGGTATGAGGCCTCTGGAGGTTTATAGGGAACTAAATGGAGATAGCTCGTTATCCATAAAAACTAAACAAAAGGTAAAAGTTCCTTATACAACTATACTACAATGGATTAATGGAAAGAGCAAACCAAGGCTTGCGGGTAATCAAGAAAGAATTAATATTACTAATATCTAGCTGATTTCCAGATAACTCTTTTAGTTTTGGTGTTCTTTATTGCAGTAATTCTGTGAAAGGGGATAAACGCTTCTTCTTCGACGGTTTTGTAGATAAACCAGGATGGCCCGATTTTAGTTATTATGCTGAAGGGTATAGTCTTTCGGTCTTCATGAGCACCTCTATGAATAAATGTAATTTCGTAGTTAGCTATTTTTTCACGCTTATCCCAGAAAATCTTGTTTAATGCTCTGCGAATGTCCAAAAACATCTACCTTTTTGTGATAGGTTTTTATCTTTCAACTCAAGATTTTAATAGTAGCCTATTATAAAACCCAATGAAATTAGAAGGTTTAATGGATGGTTCAAGAACGAGAAATGTCAATTATGCCTGGCGCCACAACGATAGGTGTCGTTTTCAAGGACGGCGTCATTTTAGCTTCTGAGAAACGTGTGTCGTACGGATACTTTGTGCTTAGTAAGACTGGAAAGAAGGTTTTCAAGATAACTGATAGTATAGGCGCTGCTTGCGCTGGGCTTGTTTCGGATATGCAGATTTTAATTCGCGAGATAGAGGCTTACACTAACCTATTTGAACTTGATTTTGGGAGAACTATGTCTGTTAAATCGGCTGCAAAAATGATGTCGAATATGCTCTTCCAGAGTAGATATTTCCCACTTATAACTCAAACAATTATTGGAGGAATGGACGATGATGGGCCGAGCCTTTATGTTTTAGACCCTCTGGGATCGCTCATTAAGGATAAATTTGCTTCTGTAGGATCTGGTGCTGAAATAGCTGTAGGTGTTCTTGAGGCGAACTATAAGGATGGATTAACTTTTGAGGACGCTAAGCAGATTGTTTTAAGAGCGGTAAAGTCAGCTATTTCACGGGACGTATCAAGTGGAGATGGAATAGATCTCCTCGTTATTACAAAAGAGGGCGTTAGAGAGGAGTCTTTACCTTTTTAAAAGCTTTGAACTGTAAGAACCTTATTTTCAAGTTTCCATTAAATGTTGCATTTAGAATACGGTAGAGGTTATCTTGCCGCGAGAAATGCTTCCTGACAAATTAACTCAGGCGCTCAGGCGTCAGAGATACCAGTTTGTTGGGAAACATTCAGCTGTTAAAAAATGCCGTTGGCTTCATGAGAGCCTTGTTAATGGAAGAGTGTGTTACAAACAGAAATTTTATGGAATTAATAGTCATCGTTGCTTACAGATGACTCCGTCCTTAGTAAATTGTACCATGCGTTGCGTGTTTTGTTGGAGGGTGCAGCCAGACGATATTGGAGTACAATGGAATGAGACTAAAATGGGGCTATGGGATAATCCTGAATTCATTGTTGAAGAATGCTTAAGGGCTCAACAGAAAATTTTGAGCGGATATAATGCTCAGGAATTTCTTGACAAAAAGAAGTATGTTGAGGCTCAATCTCCAAAGCATGTTGCAATTAGTTTAGCTGGCGAACCAACGTTATACCCACACCTAGGCGATTTAGTTCATGAGTTCCATAAACGAGAGATGACAACTTTCATCGTGAGTAACGGTACATTGCCTGAGGCGTTAGAGAAATTAGACGAGGAACCGGAGCAATTATACGTTTCAGTTTGTGCGCCTGATGAAGACACATTCAGGACTGTTTGCCGCCCACAGATTCCTGATGCGTGGAGTAAATTGAATAAAACACTAGAACTTCTAAAAAGTTTCAGTTGCCCAACCGTGATAAGGTTAACTCTAGTCAAGCAAAAAAATATGAAAAATGTGGAAAAATACGCTAAGCTCATAGAGAAAGCTAACCCCACATACGTTGAGCCTAAAGGATTTGTTTTTGTAGGACTTTCAAGGCTGAGACTTAGTTTTGATAATATGCCGTTATATATCGAAGTTCACGAGTTCGCTGAAAAACTAAGTAAATTAACGGGGTATAAGCTCCTAGACGGATGCATGGAAAGCCGGGTCGTACTGCTAAGCCGCTTAAAAAAGGCTATTAAGATACAACCTTAAGCCATTTTAAACCCTAAACTCTGTAAACGACTGCAAAATAGCCAAAATAAACAAATAATCTGCTTAAAATCTATCATAATATATTCAAGGTGTTAAGTATGACCGATTTAGAAGATATTCTGAGCAAAATTCGCAGAGAACTAGAAACCAAGGATCAGATTAGAGAAAAAGTTTTGCTAGTTTCCCGTGAAATTGTACGTTTATCAACTCAAGCTGTAGTGTCGATTCATAGAGAGGATTTGGTTGATGCAAAGGAGAAACTAGATAAATCGAAGGAGAAAATTGTTGAAATGGAAAGTGCATTAGAGGGGTGGCCTGAGTTAGCTTACAGTGGTTCTGTTTCTATTGCTTATCAAGAATTTGTTGAGGCAAAATTACTTCTTAGTTTCGTTGTGCAAAAAAAATTTTTAAGTCAAAAAGAATTAGGTGTGCCGTCAATATCTTACGTTTTAGGATTAGCGGATTTAGTTGGCGAACTTAGGCGTAGAGCATTGGATTCAATAAAAAAAGACGATTTGAATACAGCTGAAAATTGCCTTACCGTTATGGAGGACATCTACACATTACTTATGACGATTGAGCATGGCGATGCTTTAGCACCTGGATTGCGAAGGAAATGTGATGTGGCTCGAAGGCTAATTGAGGAAACTAGAGGCGATGTAGCAATTGAATCTAGACGCAGCCATCTTGAGAAATCGATAGAACGGTTAGAGCGAGCTGTCAGAGGTAAGAAGCTAAAGTGAAGCTTAATCCTGATGAAATTTTGAAACGTGTAAAAAAAGAAGGATTTGAGAGAGTATGGGCTGAAAGTGCTAATTTAATTCCCATGAGAGGAATGAAGAATGCGCCTATAAAAACGGGTAAGACTCACCCAGTATTCGATCTTATACAGAAACTTCGAAGATCATTCATAGAGTTGGGTTTTAACGAAGTATTGAATCCTATGATTGTTGATGAAGCTGAAATCTATAAGCAGTATGGACCGGAAGCCGTCGTAATACTGGACCGATGTTATTATTTGGCAACCCTTCCAAAACCAGAAATAGGTCTAAGTAAGGAAAAGCGTGAAGAACTGGAAAGACTGGGTGTACAGTTAAATCGCGAAAGTTTAGCGAAACTGCAACGAGTTTTAAGAGATTATAAAAAAGGCGTTATTGCTTCAGACGATTTGATTGAAAAAATTTCTGAAACCCTTGAAGTTTCGGATATTAATGCTACACGTATCGTCAGCAAGGTTTTTCCCGAGTTCATGGAGTTAAAGCCTCAACCAACAAAGCTGACTTTGCGTTCACATATGACCAGCGTTTGGTTTGGAACGCTTCAAGCTTTACAGCATAAGGTTGGGATTCCGCTGCAGCTTTTCTCGATAGATTTTAAGTTTAGGCGTGAACAACAGGAGGATCCTACTCATTTAAGAAGTTCATTTGTGGCAAGTTGCGTTGTCATGGATGAAGATGTTAGTGTTAATGATGGCAAAGAAATTGTGGAAAAAATACTTACACCGTTTGAAATAAAGAAGATTAGGTTTGACAAGAAAAAGGTTACATCCCGATACTATGTACCGGGAACAGAGTTTGAGGCTTTTGCTTATTTTCCAGCTTTGAATAGGTGGGTTGAGGTTGCGGATTTCGGGTTATACAGTCCAATAGCTTTGGCTAGATATGGCATAGAGTATCCTGTTCTAAATGTTGGAGTTGGGGTTGAACGCATTACTATGATGTTAAGCGGCGAGTTGGACATGCGGAAGCTTGCATATCCGCAATTTTACACTGAATTGACATTATCAGACACTCAAATTGCGAAGGAGATTAAAGTAGCTCAGCGACCTGAAACTCAAGAGGGAAAAGAACTTCTTAATTCCATAATAAAAACTGCCTTGATGTATGCGGAAAGGACAAGTCCATGTGAATTTACTGCGTTTAAAGGAAGTTTTTTGAGTAAAAATTTAGAGGTCAGCGTGTACGAGCCTGATATGGGCACGAGGCTTCTTGGACCGGCTGCGCTTAACGAAATTTATGTTTACGATGGAAATGTTCTTGGAATTCCAGCAAGGGGTCTTGAAGAGAAAGCGTTAGTTCAAAAGGCGAGAGAGAAAGGGATTAAAACGAACATAAGGTATCTTGACGCAGTCGCCGCCCTAGCTGTTTCAAAAATTGAAGAGGCTGTGAAGAAAGGTGGGCTTGAGGAGGTCAGTGTTAGGGTTAGAATGGCGAAGCTTCCGAGCGATGTCAATATTCAGGTTGACGACATTGCGCAGCGTTATATTACAGGTAAAAATCGGATTATTGATGTCAGAGGACCTGTTTTTGTTGGAGTCAAAGCGAAAATCGTTAAGTAAATTGAAGAAGCCTAAGGAATTTTCAACTAAAAAGGCGCGTAGACTACAACATTTACTTTCAACTATGGCTATAACTGAGGATAGGCTTCCCAGAGTTATTCGATTTGTTGGCGGAGTGGATGTTTCTTATACTTCTAGATACGCTATAGCTGCTGCAGTGGTTTTGAGTTATTCATCGTTAGAGATTTTTGAGCAGGAAGTTGTTCGCGCTAATTGTAGTTTTCCTTACATTCCGACTTTGCTTTCATTTCGTGAAGGTCCAGCTGTATGTAAAGCTATTGGTGAGTTGAAGTTGAAGCCGGATGTATATTTGATTGAGGGTCATGGTATAGCTCACCCGTACCGTTGTGGGTTAGCTACGCATGTTGGTGTAGTTATGAAGATTCCTACTATAGGTGTCGCTAAGGGTTTACTTTGCGGTAAAGTTAAGGAGAGGGGGGGTAGGTGGCAGCCGATCATTGACAAGAATGAAACTATAGGCGCTGCAGTAACGACAATGCCTGGAGTTAAACCTGTTTACGTTAGCGTGGGCAATTTGGTGAGCCTTAATAGGGCAATCGACATTGTTTTACACTGCGTTAAAAAACATAGAATTCCAGAGCCTATTAGAGTAGCTCATGCTACAGCAAGCAAGGAGAAGTGAAGTTATTATGAAGCCGGTTTTGTGGTTTGCCCTTTACAGTCTTGCTGAAATGGGAGCCCAAAGCAGATTTGTAAAAATTTCCACAAAAGAACTGGCTGAAAAGTTGAATACGTCACAACAAACGGCTTCAAGACATTTGATTGGGCTTGAAAAACTGGGATTAATTAATAGACAAATAACTGCCCGCGGTGAATTAGTTAGAATAAATGAAAAAGGCTCCGAAGAAATTAGAAAAATCCAATTAAGCCTTAACTATTTGAGTGGGGTTGGCGCTCCTCCGGTTATAACAGTTGAAGGGGTGGTGTTTACTGGATTAGGTGAAGGAGCGTATTATATTGGTCAAAGGGGCTATAGAAAGCAGATCATAGATCGGCTTGGGTTTGACCCCTATCCTGGAACTCTTAACCTAAAATTGACTACGAATATTGATCTACGAACCAGAGGAGAGCTTGACGCTTATCCGGCTATAGAAATTAAAGGCTTTAAAGATCATTCAAGAACCTTTGGACCAGCTAAATGTTTTAGGGCAATAGTTAATGATGAAGTTAAAGGAGCGGTTATTACCGCTATGCGAAGCCATTATAATACTTCAGCAGTAGAAGTGATAGCTCCGATATTTCTACGTGATCGCCTGAAGTTGAAGGATGGAGACAAAGTTAAGGTTAAAATTTTTATTTCAAAGTGATTTAGCTTATTTTTTCAGTTATGCGTATGCCTTACACTTCTATTTTATGAGGCATTTTTGAATTTTCTAAATATTCCCCACAAAGATATTGTTTGGTCAATTGCTGAGTTCCGATATTAGTTTCAACACTCTTTTTTCTATTTCGTCTCTGATTTGTCTAACTTTTTCTATTGGCTGACCTTTAATGTCTTCCAGTTTCCAATCAACCACATTTTTAAGTAATGGAGCTGGGCAGAATTTTTCTACGCTGCAGCCCATTGTGATGATTTTGTCAGCCTCTTTCGCCATTTTAGTCGTAACCGGTTTAGGCTTATTCATTGATATGTCGATTCCTTTTTCCTTCATGGCTTCAACCACAACTGGATTGACTTTGTCTGCTGCGATTACGCCCGCACTGGACGCCTCTATTTTTCCCTCTCCGTAGATGTTTGCAAAGGCTTCAGCCATCTGGCTTCTACCCGCATTTGTGGCACAAACGAATAATACATGTTTCAATTTTACCAGAAACTCGCTGACATTATTCGCCGCTAGCTAATACCAAAATATAATCAGCTGTGTCAGCGCATACATCTGCCGCCTGCTCCATAAATTCTGCTAGATTGTTGAGAATCAGAAGTGTTCCAGGATCAATTTTAACCGAGTATTTAATGAAGAACCTTTTTATTTCGATATAGTTTTTGTCGATTGAACTTTCTATGTCGTCCACATTCCCTGCAATTTCCTTTGCCTTTGTAGGATCGGTTCCTAGTTTCTCGATGCTGCTGCGGATAGTTGTAGTGCTTTTGACAAGGTCTTCAGCAACTCGTAGGTTTATGTCCCATATTTCTTTCGGAACAGTGGTTTCCAGCAAGACCAGTACGCTTCTTGCAGAATCCTTCACTAAGTCAGCCATGAGGTCGAGGCGCTTTATTATATGCATGAGATCTTCGCGGAATTCAATTGATACTGCGACATTTGCAAGTTCTTTGAAGGCTGATCTGCGTAAGTTGTCTACTTCTTCCTCTTCTGCCCAAAGCATGTCAATGAAGCCTTTTGCTTCTTCTTTATTGCCTTTGGAGGCGCTTTCAAGGGCCTTATACAGTAGAGTTGTTGTGTCAAGTGCTTTAGTTAATTGATCTTGGGCTAGAGTCAATGCTTCTGTCTTGCGGCGTTTTTCGAACCATGTATAACTTTCTTTTGCCAATTATTTCACTTCTCTTTATTTTTGTGATTTTAATTAGAGTGCTACTTTTTCTCCTGTTGCAAGATAGATGATCGACTCACCGATATAGATTGCGTGATCAGCTATTCTTTCCAGATATCTCGTCACAAGGACGCTGGAGATTGTACACCTGTTTGCGGCTGGAGCCCTTTCAACCAATCGGTCGAGATATCGAAGATACATGCTGTCAACCTGTTTTTCCGTTTCAGACAGGTTTTTTGCTAATTTAGTATCATAACTTTTAAGCGAGTCAACACTCAATTGAACCATGCTTAAAACTTTTCCACTCATTTCTGCAATGTATTTTTTAATCCAATCTTCGCACTCTGTCATACCGCCAAGCTTTTCATAAGCTTGAGATATGTCGAGAGCATATCGTCCGTATCTCTCGAAGTCGTATGCTATTTTCATGTAGGATTTCAGGATTCTAAGGTCAGATGCAACTGGCTGAAAACGGGCCATTAGCTCTAAGGTTTTACTTTCAGCCTCATCCGACATTGAAATCAACGTGAATGAGAGATTTCTCACCTTGCTATAAGCGGTTGAACCCTCAATGTAGCTGTTAATAGATAACGAAACGGTTTTTTGCGCAATTTCACCCATGCGTTGCAGCATTTTTGCCAACTGTTCTAAGCCTGTGTCAATTAGTCGACTCATTTATTTTTCACCTACCCGAATCCTCCGGTTAAATATTTCTCAGTCAATTCGACTTTCGGGTTCTCAAATATGTCTTTAGTAGACCCATATTCTATGAGCTCTCCAATATAAAGAAAGGCTGTGAAATCCGAAACTCTTGCAGCCTGTTGCATATTATGTGTAACAATCACTACCGTGTAGTCTCTCTTGAGCGCCACTATCAGTTCCTCGATTTTAGCGGTTGCTATAGGATCAAGGGCTGAACAGGGTTCGTCCATCAGTATGACTTCAGGCTGTAACGCAATTGCGCGTGCGATGCAAAGTCGTTGTTGCTGTCCTCCTGAGATACTTGTACCTGGATTATCCAAGTCATCCTTTACTTCATCCCACAAGGTTGCCTGCTTGAGGCTTCGCATTACAATTTCGTCGAGGTTTTTCCCTTTCTTCAGTCCAGTCAGTTTTAATCCTGCTGCTACATTGTCATATATTGACATAGTTGGAAACGGATTCGGCTTCTGGAAAACCATCCCGACTCTTCTACGAATCATAACTGGGTCGACTTCACGCGCGTAAATGTCTCTTCCGTCAAGAAGCACTTGCCCGGAAACCTTAGAGTTACGAACCAACTCATGCATTCTGTTTAGGCACCGCACGAGCGTTGATTTACCACACCCCGATGGACCGATTATGGCGGTAACTGAGTTGGATCTAAATGAGAGATTTATGTTTCGCAAAGCTTGTTTAGTTCCGAACCAAGCACTCAATCCGATGCTTTTCATTTTTTCATTGGTTAGCGTTGAATTTTGCTGATTAAGAACCTTGTCAGCATGTGTATTGCTGTCCATTTCTATCTTCTCACTTACCAAGCTCACTTAACAAGTCTACCTCTGTTTGCTATTCTAACGCCGATATTAAGGCTTAGGACTATTAAAATCAGAACTAGAGCTGCTCCCCAAGCTTGCGCTTGAAAGTTGGCGTATGGAAGCTGTGCATCTCTCCAAATTCTCAAAGGAAGAGCATCCATAGGTTGATTGAATCCTTCGAAGAAAGTCTGACTGCCGAGAATTGTCATGATTAAAGGCGCAGTTTCTCCTGCGATTCTAGCCACGGCGAGAAGAATACCTGTAATCAAAGCTGATTTAGCAGCTGGCAAATCAACGCTGATTATGGTTCTCCACTTGTGCACTCCAAGGGCAAGTGATGCTTCACGAATAGAGTTTGGGACCAGCTTCAATGATTCTTCAGTGGTTCTGGCGATTATCGGAATTGCGATTATAGAAAGAGCGAGGCCGCCTGCAAGAGGAGAGAAGTGCCTGAGAAAGATAACGGCGGCAAGGAATACCGTGACTCCGATCACTATGGATGGAACCCCGGTAAGTACACCGTTGATTATTCTTATTGAGTCAGCATACTTGTTGTCGCCGTATTCGGCAAGGTATATTCCAGATATTACGCCGATCGGTATGCCAATAAGGCTAGTAAGGCCGATTAGGATTAGAGTACCCTGTATCGCAGGACCGATGCCTCCTGCAGACTGGCCCATTATACCAACGGGTTTAGTAATGAACTGAATACTGAGCTGCGGCGCCCCCTTTATAACGACTTCAAAGAGGATGCTAAGTAGAGGCAGAACAGCGATGATGACGCATCCTAGGCTGAGCCAGAAGAATAATTTATTCTTAAACTTCCTGTACGTGTAGCTAGTCATCTACTCTACGGCACCTCCTTTAATCTTGAGGGAGCGAGCTACAATGAAGTGGGCGATCACATTTATCGATAGAGTTACCAAGAGCAAGAACAATCCGACGCCTATGTACGCACTGTATTCTATAGATCCTCTTGTCGCCTCCGCGAAATCGTTGGCTATAAGAGATGCCATTGTCTGGCCTGGTTTTAGAAGGGAAATGGGGATTGCGGCAGGGCCGACAGCGTTTCCTATTAACATGGTGACCGCCATAGTCTCGCCGACTGCTCTACCTAGACCTAGGATGACCGCGCCGAATATTCCGGAACGACCGTAGTTTAACTCCCAGTTTCTAATTACTTCCCACCTTGTTGCGCCGATGCTGTAGGCTCCTTCTTTGACTGAGTTAGGAACAGCTTGAATGATTTCCCTTGATATTGACGATACTATGGGTATTATCATAATTGCCAAGATTATTCCAGCGTTGAGAACATCAAGACCGAAGGGTGTCCCACTGAATGCTGGAAACCATCCTAAGTAAGTGGATAAAGGAGTTTCGATGTATTTGACAACCCAAAAACGCATCACGAATAGTCCCCATAGTCCAAATATCACGCTGGGAACCGCTGCGAGTAGCTCCACAAGATATGAAATTGGTACTCTTAGTGCGCTGGGAGCCATATCTGCAAGAAATATCGCTATTCCAAGACTTATTGGTACGGCTATTATAAGGGCGATAGCTGAAGTGACAAGCGTTCCAAGCATGTAAGGAAGCGCACCGTATAGCATCCTCACTGCATTCCATTTTGTTCCTGTGAAGAAGTATAGTCCAGACCACTTTAAAACAGGCAGAGAGCCGGTGAAAAGAGTGTATGCGATAACGATTAGAATGACAGCGGCTGAGGCTGCAAGGACAGTGGTCAGTATCTTAAATAAAAGGTCTCCTGAAAGTTTTGGCCTCATGCCAGTATGCCCTCAAGATTAATGGGAATCAAGCTCAGAAAAAAGGTTTCTGATGATTCCCAGCACCTAAGGTGTTATACGTTTAGAGACTGCCCATTGAAGGTCAGTGATAGTATCCCGGCATCGTCTATTGTGACTACGTTTGATGGAAGTTGAGCGAACGATATACCGTTTGAATAGCTCTGTCCGCCGCTTGTCTGCACAACCCAGTAAAGGAATTGAGCAAGAGCTGTTGCCATGGACTGCGTCATTCCTGGGATTACGTCGAGTTCTTTGTATACTACCAGATAGGTGAAGGCAACTATCGGATAAGCTCCTGCTGCGTTGGCGTTAAGAAGACTTACCTTTGTCCAGCTCTGATTGTTTGCTGGGAGTCCGCTTAAGGCTGCTGCTTGTACTGCTATCTGGGTGCTGTTCAGTGAAGGCAGAATCCAGTTGCCTTGTACGTTCTGAATCGCTGACACTGGCATCGTATTCTGTAATGCGTAAGCCAATTCAACATAACCAATGCTGTACGTATCTCCTTGAACAACAGCCGCCACTCCCGCATTACCGTTTGCACCTACTAGATTGGGAGCCGTGAAGACAGTTGTCTTGCTTGGACCTGGTCCATCTGTAGCGTTGAAGTAGCTACTTTCTTTGCATAAGTAGCCTGAAAAGATGTAGGTTGTTCCAGAACTGTCGGAGCGATGAACAGCAACTATGCTTTTGGCGGGCAACAATGATGCAATGTTTGGATTAAGAGCTGCTATATGTGGATCGTTCCATGAGGTAATCTGGCCGTCAAAAATGCCAGCGATTACCGAACCATTGAGGTATAGTGGTTGATCGTGGATTGACATGACAGTGCCATTAGTTAATTTGAGATTATATGACACTGTGACGCAGCCGATTGTGTCCGGTATCCAGAGCACTTGTGTGGATGCGGGTGCTCCTGTGGGCAGTGTTACAGCACCGGGTACGTCTGAAGCGGCGAAGTCTACTGTTCCGGCTTCGAGGTCTGAAATGCCTGCTCCGCTGCCTACTCCTTGGTAGTTTACGGTTAGGGCGATGTCGGTTCTCGTTGCTTCATAAGCAGGAATCATAACACTAAGCACGGGTTGTTGAAATGTAGATCCCGCGCCATTTAGTATTACTGATGGTAGCGTTTTTGATGTTGATGATGATGTTGCCGTTGATGTTGTTGTTGCTGTTATTGTTGCTGTAGTTACTCCTGATGAAGTCACTGTTTGTGTCGCTGTTGCTGTCGTTACTGTGTTTGGCGACCGTGTGACTAAGGCGACACCTAGTGCGCCGCCTACTAAGGCGATGATTATGATTATTGCAACACCGATTAGTTTGTAGTTCATTTTCTTTTGCTTGGTTTTTTGGGAGTTTTGAGAGTTTTGAGATTCCATTTTTGTTTTCCTCTTTTTTGGTTATATGAGTAGTTTTTCTCTTAGTGTGTACATGCAGTTTTCGTGTAACCCTAAAAGACATCCTTTACAGTTAAATGGTGATTTAGCGTAATTTTCATTAATTTTTTCCACTTTTCCGCCTGAAGTTTCTGTTACTTCTTTGATGTATATCGCGAGAATTGTGCTTTCAATTGTTGTCATAGCTAAACCAACGCAATAATGGTTAGGCAAAAAGTACTATATACATTGTTAAAATAGAAAATATAGAAAAAATACTGCTATATAGAAAGGGTGAGTTGTTCAGTGGAGCAAAAGGAGGATGAGGGTTTAAGGGAGGAAACTAGGAGAATCCAGATAACAGGTAAGTCGACCTACATTGTGTCTCTGCCGAAGAAGTGGGTTACAAGAATGAATCTAAAGGCTGGAAGCGAACTGACCTTATTGAAACAAGGTGATGTATCGCTTCTCTTGACGCCTAAAGCCATGGTTAAACCTGTGAAGCTTGGGGAAGCCAGTTTTGTCGTGTCTCAGAAAGATGAGCCGGACACAATATTGAGAAAAATTGTCGCACTCTACCTAATTGGTTACAATTTCATTAGGATAAAGACGAAGGATGAACGCATAACTTCTCTCCAGAGAAACTTCATCAAGGAGCTTACGAGAAAAAAGCTTGTCGGCACTGAGATTATTTCAGACTCGCCTCATGAGATGAGGCTGCAGATTTTGCTCAGTTACCCGGAGCTGTCTGTTGAAAGTGCCTTGAGGCGAATGTGCCTCATTGCTACGTCGATGCATGAGGATGCGTTGCAGGCTTTAAAGGAGCTTAACAAAAAGCTCGCCCAGGAAGTAATTGCATTAGACGATGAAGCAGATAGATTCGGTTTGTATATAATACGTCAATTGAAGGCTGCTGTGCAAAATGAGAGGATTCTGAAGGATATTGGTCTTTCCAACCCGCGAGACTGTCTTGGCTATAGAGTTATCGCAAAGTCGGTGGAGAGAATAGCTGACCATGCTGTCAAAATTGCTGAAAACGTCCTTTTGTTGGATGATAAGCTCAGCGATTCAGTTTTTCAGAGAATATCTGAAATGAGTTCTTTCGCGAGATCGGTATTCGACGATTCGATTAAGTCTCTGTATAAGCAAGATTACATGTTAGCTGAGAATGTAGTTTTAAAAGCGAAAACAATAGCTACAATGGAGAACGAAGTGATAAAGGCCGTTTCAAAAAAAGTTGAATTATCCGAAATGTCAGATGTGAGGATGATACTAGAAAGCATACGCCGGACTGCAGAGTACGCAAGTGATATCGCAGAGATCGTTTTAAACTTAAACGTGAACCAAATCATAACGACTTGAAATCTATAAAAATTAGTAACCTTCCATTCAGCCGCTTCAGGCTGTAGCTTTCACGATCTTTCTCTTAATTTTAGAAGAGCTATCCAACTCTTCTTTCGCAAATTTGCCTAAGGAAACAATTTTAATTTTAAGCTTTTTTCTAGCTACAATCTTCTTAAGAGCTTTCTTAACCGATGATTGATCGTACCCAACCGCTATAATATCTGGTTTAATTTTGGTGATTACCCCCTCGTAACTTAGGTTTCTATAACCGAGTATAGCGACATCCACCGGCTTTAACGCCTCTACAAGAGCTCTTCTTTGATCCTCATGAATAACCGGTTTTTCACCTTTCAATCTCTCAATTGTAGAGTCTCTAGCAACTATGACTATTAACTTCGCATTTTTCCCCCCCGCCTTTTTCGCCTCCACAAGAAACTTGAGATGACCGTAATGGAGTAAATCAAATGCACCAGAGGCAAGCACTATTTTAACCATAGCTTGACCGCCAACATAATTTTCTGTATTTTATTTTACGACGGAAGGAATATTATTAGGCTTCGCATCAAGCCAATAGGTACGGGGGGCCCATAGCTCAGTCAGGTAGAGGGAAACCGCCTAGAGCAGCGGACTCTTAACGAGCCTGAGGGAAATCCGAAGGTCGGGGGTCCAATTCCCCCTGGGCCCGCCTCCATTTAGAAGGTTTGTTTAGTTGAAGGTTGAGCCTCTAGCTTTTGACAGTTTTGGAGTTAGGTCGATGAGCACGTTCGTTGAAACTGATGATGTTAAGATTGTAATTGATCCTGGTGTATCTCTTGCGCCGGTTCGATATGGGCTTCCGCCGCATTCTGTTGAGTTTGAGCGTATGGATGATTGTTGGGGTTTGATTAAGAATCGTGTTGAGGAATCGGATATTTTGATTCTAACGCATTATCACTACGATCATCATGATCCGAATGAGCCGGAGATATATAAAGAAAAAATTGTTTACATTAAGCATCCTATTGAGAAAATAAATTTTAGTCAAAAACAGAGGGCAGAATATTTTCTGGGGCAATTGAAAAAATATCCTAAGCAGCTGGAATATTCCGATGGAAAAGAGTTTCAGCATGGAAAAACAAAAATAAAGTTTTCGCCTCCTGTGTGTCATGGTACTAATCCGAGGCTTGGTTATGTAACTGAGGTCAGCGTAACATGTGGTGGAGAGAAGGTTCTTTTCACATCTGATATTGAGGGACCTTCTTTACCTGAACAGGCACAGTTTATCCTTGACGAGAAGCCAGATACGTTGATTTTGGACGGCCCTATGACATATATGCTTGGTTTTCGTTATTCGTATAAAAGTCTGGAAGTCACTAATCAAAATTTGGTTAGGATAATTGAGGAAACCCCTATTCAAGTAATTTTGCCGGAGCATCACCTTATGAGAGATCTTCGATATTTATCCCGAATAAAGCCGGTTTACGACGCTGCAAAAGATAGGAGTGTCAAAGTTATTACAGCTGCAGAGTTTCTCGGTAGAGAAATTGACATGCTTGAGGCGAGGAGAAAAGAGCTCTTTGAGAAATATCCTGAAAACGAAAAAGCTGCTACTGGAGCTAGAATTTCCGAGGAATAAGCATTGCCTAATGCTGCATGTTTAAAAGTTCAGAAAAGCTTAGGCGAAAAAGCAATTTTATTCGTTAATCGTGTAGGCCTAATTGATAAGCGCCTTAAAGTTCAGCGTGATGGCGACTTCATTTTAATTCCTTTGATTATAGAGCCGCAGAAAAAAATGTTAGAGGAGCTTAATGAAGAATTAAAGAGTTTTGAGGTGTCTAAATTTGACTTCGTGTCGGTGGAGAGGATTCCGAAATCACTTGCAGAAATTTTGGAGAAAAGACTTCCACCTTACCTTTTAGCTAGTTTACCGAAATCAGTCGATGTTATAGGGGATATAGCTGTTGTTGAAATTGCGCCTGAGTTGGAATCTCAAAGAAAGATGATAGGAGCGGCCGTGATGGTTCTTCATAGGAATGTTCGAACGGTTTTAGCGAAGTCTGGTGCAGTTGGCGGCATGTATAGGGTGAGAGAGTTTGAGGTAGTTGCTGGAGTTGGTAAAACTGAAACAATATATCATGAACATGGCTGTGTTTACAGTTTAGATTTAGCTAAGGTTTACTTCAGCCCTAGGCTGTCCTATGAGCGTGAACGTGTTGCGGAGCAAGTCAACGACGGTGAAGTTGTACTAGACATGTTTGCGGGAGTAGGGCCGTTCTCAGTTCTAATTGCGAAGAGACATGAAGCGAAGGTTTACTCTATTGACATTAATCCTGATGCTGTTCGCTACCTCAAGCAAAATATTGTTTTAAATAAGGTTCAAACTCGAGTGGAGGTCATTCAAGGAGATGCGAGAAAACTTATAGAGAATAATCTCTCAGGGATTTTTGATAGAGTGATAATGAATCTTCCTGCTGAAGCAGTTTCCTACGTTGATGTAGCCTGTAAAGCGTTGAAGCCTGAAGGGGGAGTTATCCATTACTATGGGTTTTCGGCTGAACCTAATCCGCTTGATAAAGTTAAAGAAAGATTTTCAGGTGCAATGGTGAAAACGGGAAGAACGATAAAAGAGATTTTAAAAATGAGATTAGTTAAGCCTACAGCACCACATGAGTGGCTTGTGGCTGTAGATGTTATAATCCGATAGGGCGGAAAGGTTTATTCGTTTATTTCAGCTTTCAGAATTACTTTAACTTCTTGAGCGGGATTTCGCAGGACTGTAATAAATCTGCGTGAGAAATCGCATGCAGCCTTATTTGAGTGAATCATTAAGGTGCGGTTGCTGACGAAGTCACTTTTGCGCGCTACTAGATCTGTAGGGTGCTTAAAGGATAGCTGCGGATTCCCACTTCCAATCACAGTTTCTTTAAACTCCCCTGCTTGGATTACCACGGTTATTTTGGAGTTTGGTCTTTTTGCGATATTTTTAAATCGCTGATCCAGGTCTGAAGCCCCTTTCGACGCTCTAACAGCGATTATGCAGTCACCTCGTAGGGTTAAGTGCGACTCCTTTGTTACTTCAAATGTGGTTTCATGAGTAGCCCTAATATTAGGGTGACCAAAAGCAACAATTGTCTCAATTACCATCAAATAGATGCCTCGCTACTTAACATTGAATTAGGATAATGGAATAATAGCTTTTAATGTAGCTATAATTTCCACGCGATTTTTAATTATCGGAAGCTTAGAATCCGAAAAAATTTTCTAGAGTAGCTTTGCTTTTTGCTTCCTTGAAACCTGAAGTTGCTTTTTCAAGTGCATTCCGAACTCTTTCTTCAGAGAAATCTCTTTCACCGCATAGAAACTGGACGACCCCTTCAACATTTGGCTGATTCCATTCTAGAGTATATTTTTCAGTGGTTTTTGGTTTCAGAAATATTTCTCTTATTTCATCTAGATTAACGGGAAAATCGGTGCCTTTTAATTCAAAAGGAATTTTTTCTAAACTACCATACTGCCGAATTAGTTTTAACGCGGTTTTCGGACCTACCCCTTTCACTCCTTCTGGGTTAAAGTCAGTTCCAATAAGAATGCCAAGATCAACTAACTGTTCTCGTGTAATGTTAAGTTCTCTTAGAACCTGGTTTAATTCTACGATCTCGGGTACAACCTCGATGTAAACTTCTTTTCGCGGAAGTTTTCGTCTACCTGTAATAGTTACGTTGCGAATTAATCTGGGAGCGCCGAAAAGTATCGCATCGTAATCTTGACTTGCTGCTGCCCATACATCTCCTTTAGCGGACATGTATGCGGCTTGAGCTTCACCTTCGGATGGAGCCTGAATCCAAGGTATTCCGAGTAATTCTAGAAGCTTTTTTGCGTCTTCAACCATATAGTCCTTTAATTGCGCAGTCGCTTGAGCGTATGATCTTGCTGTCTGCATATCTCCTTTCGTTAAGGCTTCTTCGTATTTGATTAAAGCTTCTTCTTTGACTTTTACTCTACGCTTTATCTCGATTTCTTTTAATGATGGGGCTTCACCGTCGAAGGAGTAAGCAGGCTTCAGCCCTTTCTCAAGAAGATTTACGTTTCTGTAGAAGAGCCCACTTAAATGACTTGTAATTCTTCCCTGCCTGTCCATGAGTGGTGTGCCGTCGGGTTGTCTTATTATGGATAGAAACTGATACAGTGCGTTATAGGCATCTATGGCTATTGTTTTGCCAGTTAAATCATCGAGTTTGACGGATTTCTTTGAAACTAAATCTTTTAGATCTACGCCCAATGGATTATACGGCAGCCTCACTTATCACGAATATTCATGTGTATCGTTAATATGTTTACGTTCAATCTTAAACCGAATTTTTAGTAAGATTGACTTGCATTAATTTTAGCTTTCACTTTTGGCATATTTTGCGTGTTTCGCTGCATAATCAGTAGGGGTTTAGGTGTATTGTTTGTAGACTGATGGATAGTCTTGAATTAAAAGCAGATTGAGTTTGAGCACGTTAACATATTTATCTCCTACAATCCACATTGTTCTTTCAACATTTGCATCGACTAGATTCGTAAGGGCGTCTGATGAAATGCCTGTAGCTGCGTTTATTCTAGGAATCTGGGAATAAGCATCTTGGATTGTGATGTCGGGGTCTACGCCTGAGGCTGAATCGTTCCTCGGGTGAAAGAACATTGGAGAAGTGAAGTTTTGGGCGATCAGGTTTGAACCGATATTATGTCCGTTGAAGTGTATTATCTCTCCGTTTGCTTGATATGGAAACAGAGTTTGTGCAAATCCAGTCACTACAAAGGGAAACAGCAATCCACATATTATTAGTGAAATTAAAGCGAGTCTCAATGCGACACCGTAATTTTTTATGTTCAATTTGGAATCCTCCTAGACATGCAGCAATAGAAGACTAATATCGATCAATTTTATTCCTACGAATGGTACTATGACCCCGCCGACTCCGTAGATGAGCGCGTTCTTCAGGAAGAGAGTCATCGTATTTGAAGGTTTAAAAGAGACCCCCCTCATGGCTAACGGAATTAGAAGCGGGATTATTACCGCGTTAAATATTAATGCAGAGAGCACTGCTGTGTGTAATCCGAGCCCGAGAATATTCAAGGCGTGAAGTTCAGGTACGACGGCGAAGAGAACTGGAACTATTGCAAAGTATTTTGAAACATCATTTGCGATACTGAAGGTTGTTACTGCGCCTCGTGTCATTAGTAATTGTTTTCCGAGCATAACTACCTCTATGATCTTTGCAGGGTTAGATTCGAGGTCAACCATGTTCGCGGCTTCTTTTGCAGCTTGCGTTCCAGAATTCATAGCAAGCCCCACGTCGGCAGCGGCTAAAGCTGGGGCGTCGTTTGTTCCGTCGCCTATCATTGCGACTATTCTGTTGTTGGCTTGTTCTCTGAGAACTATGCTATGTTTGTCCTGCGGCTTGGCTTGAGGCACGAAATCGTCTATTCCAACTTCCGATGCGATGCTTTTGGCAGTTAGCGGGTGGTCGCCCGTTATCATGACCGGACGTATGTTCATTACTTTGAGGTCGTGGATTTTCTCTTTTATGCCCTCTTTCAGAACATCTCTTAGTCGGATTATCCCAATTATTTCACGATTCTTAGCGATTACAATTGGGCTGTCGCCTTCATTAGAAATTTTGCTGATGACAGCGTCAAAATCGACGGGATATTCTTCTGCAATCTGCTTTATTGCATCCGGTGCTCCTTTGATTATCTCAACTTCCCCAGATTCAATTGAACTTATCAGAGAACCCGTAGACTTTCTCCTGAATCTTCCGCTTTCTGGCTGGCCTCTAACTGTTTTAGGCAGCATGAAACCAGTTCCTTTTGTGAACTTTACTCCGCTTGTTCTGGTTGTAGCGGAAAACTCGTAAGATTCGGACAGCGCTAGATCGTTCAACTCTTTCGGTATCAGACTTTTATTGTAAGCTAATCTGATTATGCTTCTCCCTTCTGGAGTGTCATCATGCCAAGATGAAAGAAACGCTGATTCTCCGATTTCTTGTTCCGAATGGCCTTCGAACGGTATGAATTCTACCGCTTGCCTGCTTCCGACCGTTATAGTTCCTGTTTTGTCTAGAAGTATTGTGTCCGTATCGCCGGCTGTCTCGATTGCTCTACCTGACTTTGCAACGATTTTTCTAGCATATAATCGAGACATTCCAGATAGACCGATCGCTGGTAGAAGTGCGCCTATTGTAGTGGGCAGAAGACAGACGTATAGCGCAATGAGAACTGAGAGGTCTGCTCCGAGGCCGAGTACAACAGATATTCCGAGTAGCGCTAAAATGATTATGGTAAAGATAGCGGTGAGACCTATCAGAACTATTATGACCGCTGTTTCGTTCGGAGTTCTCGGCCTTTTCGATGATTCCACTAATCGAATCATCTGATTGATGAAGCTGTCCTCAGGATTCACGGTTACCCGAGCGGTTAGGGTGTCGCTGATAAGTTTTGAACCTCCGATCAGAGGATCAGTTGGAGCCTTTCTAACTGGCGCTGATTCGCCCGTTAGTAGAGATTCATCTACCATTGCGATGCCTTCGAGAACCTCAGCATCTATTGGAATTAAGTCTCCTTTCTCAAGTAGGATTAGATCGCCTTGTCGAAGCTGCTTTGACGGAGTAGGGACGATTTCCCTTTCCGCTTTTCTGCCTCCTTCATTCTCTTTACTAACGATTTTCTTGGTTACGGCCTCCTTCTCGAGTTTTCGAAGACTGCTGGCGGTGTTTCTAGCCTGTGTTTCGGCTATGGAGTCTGAAAGGGTACTGAACCAGACTGTGATGAGTAGTATAGCTGCGACTTCTATGTAGAAAATTCGCTCTGTAGTACTTGCTACGGGAAGGAAAGCTTGAGGATGTATTGCCATGGCTGCAACGATAAAGAAGGTTAATTCAACTATGAACATGACTGGGTTTCTGATGAGTGAAACAGGGTTAAGGCGCACTACTGAGTCGACCAGTGTCTTTCTGGACATCGCGTCTTTCCATAGGCTTGCTTTTTTATTGTTATCCGGCATTCATTTTAACCTCCGAAATAATAATGCGAATCCAGTTGTATGGCCTTGGAAGTAGGACAATATTGGGCCGAGCACTATGAACGGGAAGAAGGTCAACGCTACGAGGATTATTATGGTTCCTATTAGGACAATCGTAAAGGTTAATGTGTCGGTTTTCAAGCCAACTTCTGGGCTTCTTTTTCTTCCGATCATTGAGCCTGAAAGTGCTAGCAGTATGAGAATTGGAACGTAACGACCTACAAACATTACTATGGCTGTTGATATGTTGAAGAACGGTGTATTTGCAGTTGCTCCAAGGAAGTCTGAGCCATTGTTCGCTGCGGCTGAAGTGAACTCCCATAGAATTTGAGTGAAACCGATTGAGCCCCCGCCTACCCCTATTGCTTGTGCAGCTCCAGTTGCGTAAGCGAGTACTGTAGGTATCAGAATGATTATTGGGTGCACTAGGAAGGTGAGCATTACGAGAAGAACGTCTCTTCCTTTTATTTTCACCCCTAGATATTCAGGGGTTCTACCTGTCATTAGTCCAACGACGAATACAGTGATTACCACAAACATCACCATGTACATTAGTCCTACACCCTTTCCTCCAGGTGTTGCTTGAATTAGCATCCCCATGAAACCAGAGAGTATAACGAGTGGATGCATGGCAGATAGTGAAGCGTTGACTGAGCCTGTAGTCATTGCTGTTGTAATGACTGTCCAGAAGTTTGACAAGAATCCTCCAAATCGAACTTCCATGCCTGAAACTAGTACTTGGGGAGGAATGAATGCTATTCCAAGATCAATTGCGAAGAGCCCGTATGCAGCCCAGAGTATGGGGCGGGTTTCCTTCTTCTTTCCAAGCATTATTCCATATACAAAACAAAGTGCCGTAGGTATGAGCATCATTAGAATCATTTCAAGAAAATTTGTCGTGGGAGTTGGATTCTGGAATGGATAAGCTGAATTGGCACCGTAAAATCCTCCTCCATTGGTACCCAGCTGCATGATTGGAATTGAAGAAGCTACGGGGCCTACGAGGACTAGCTGACTTGCTCCCTCCAAAGTGGTGACTGATGTATATCCGGTGAGTGTTTGGGGTACACCTAGGAAGATGAAAATTAAGGCTGCTATTAGGCATATTGGGATGATTATTCTGGTTAGTGACCTTACGAAATCGACGTAGAAATTGCCTAAGTCTTTAGAACCGTCGATTAGGCCTCTTACAAAAGCTATGGCTACGGAGATTCCTGTTGCGGCTGAGGCGAATTGTAAAAACTGAATTGTGCCAATTTGACTCAAATATGAAAGAGTGGTCTCTCCGCTGTAATGCTGAAGATTCGTATTGGTTGCTATCGAGATTACCGTATTAAATGCAAGGTGCCATGATACACCGGGAAAGCCTTGAGGATTCAATGGAAGTTTTCCCTGAAAAATGAGAATGAAGAAACCTACAACCATTTGGAAAATGTTAACAAGCATCAACGCAATGAAGTATTGTTTCCAATTCATTGAAATTTTTGGATTTACTCCCGCGAGTTTATAAATCGTATTCTCGATGGGATTTAATACTCTGTCAAGTCGACTCGGCGTACATGAATAGACTCTGACGATGTAGGGTGCAATAAGACGCCCCAATACAATTACCAAGGCTATTGTCAATATTACGTATAGCACTTGAATTAGATCGATCAATTATGTTCAGTCCCATTGAACTCTTACATCATCTCTTAAGTATGGGTTTAGGAAGTCATCCTCCACTAGGAAATGCATCGGGGTATTATTGCGAGATTTGATCCGTTGTCGCGGAACGAGCGACGTTTCTGTGGCCTTTGGCGGTATGCAGCACTATGGAGGTTACTGTGCTATGTACCCCCGGTATTTTCAGAATTTTGTTCTTCAAAAAGTCACGAAATTCTTCTATGTCGGCTGTTGAGACGAGCGTGACAATATCAAATTCGCCGGTTACTTCGTAAACTTCCTCAACATTAGGCAATTTACTTAAGGCATCGACGACTTCGCCTAGAGAAGGCGCAGCAACAAAAATGTTTATAAAAGCTAGAAGACGTGCCAAAGCTAATCACCCAACTTGACCTCCGATTTCCTGAAGCCCCTTATAGCAGAGACCTCTTATACCTTGTATCTTAAAAATCTTTTTTTCTAAAAAGTCTTGAAACTCATCCATGTCGGCTGTTGAGACGAGCGTGACAATATCAAATTCGCCGGTTACTTCGTAAACTTCCTCAACATTAGGCATCTGGGCGAGGGTGTTCATCACATCAGCTACGATTGATGAACCAACAAAAATGTTTACAATTGCTAAAAATCGCGCCACAGCCGATCACCAAACCTGCCCTCCGATTTTCTTAAAGCGTCCAATAAAGAGGGGGTTCATTATTAAGCGCTTCGGTTTAATCATTTGCAATATGTTCACCAAATAACCTTTCAAAATGAATATACGTACATAAATATAAATCTAATTAATGCCAATTCTTAATTATTATGAAAATTTATGAACATTTCTCAACCATATTTATATTCGCCCGCGGTCTATTGGTTATTTAACTGTAAAATTGTACGGTGAGCAAAAGTGTTAGACATAACAACTCTATTCGTCATTGGCGTTGGCGGCACTTCATTAATTTTGATCTTTGTTGATCGCGTTTTTTTGTCTGGTAAGAGGGCAAGGATGGAAGCAGGTCTGAAAGATAGGCCTCAACTGTAACCTTGACAAAGCAAACTATGTCTGAGGCCGAGTGCTTGCTGAAAAGACGATAAAGTATCGAGCGCTGTATAGATGTTCATAGATGACAGTTTCTGTCCGCAGGAAAAGAGCTGAATTTTTCTAGTATACCGGATTTATGTTTAAATGTTCATTATTTAACCAAAATTTGTCCAATTTTGTTCATAAATTTTCATAAAAATTATTAATTTGTCTCAAATACATTTAAATTTATATAAAATCATTCAACAAGGGTAATTTATGGTGACGCTCAGTGAGTAAAGGTGAAAACGGTACAAGTATGAAGAGGACGTTGGGCCTCCTAGGCGTAACTATTAACGCAATGGCTCTAATTGCACCAGGAGCCTTTCTATGGATTACCTACCAAGTACAGGCAGCACAGACAGACCCTGCAGGAGTGTCAACGGCACCAGACATATGGTTCGGACTTGTAGTGGCCCTAGCTATCGCATTTCTTACTGCTATTTCATACTCGTTACTGGCGAGACGATATGTAGATGCAGGAACTGGAAGTTCCTATCACTTTGCTGTAAAGGCGGCTCTGGATCGAGGGACCAGCGGTCGAGTAGCACGTGCATTTAAGTTCATCGTTGGTTGGATTTCTCATCTATATTACTGGATCTACCCTGGTGTAATGGTTGCATTCATGGCGGTTCTCATAACTTTCATCGCCCAGGCGTTTGGTTTGAATTTCTCACCTGTTTTACAGATAGGCATTGCAGTATTATTCGCAGTAATGATCGGCCTAATTGCCTATCGTGGAATTAACACATCGACTGCGGTAAACATTGTTCTCAACGTATTACAATGGGCTATGTTGATAGGTATTACTGTGATGGCGTTGGTCTACCGTTTCATGGACCCACAGCATGTAAACTTCTTATTTCCAAATGTTATCTCCGTAATGTTGCCTCATAATGCTAGTCATGTGCTTTTCCAAGCTACCATTGCTATTCTGTTACTGGTTGGATTTGAATCGGCCACTGCTTTAATGGCTGAAGCAAAAAAGCCCAGCGATGTCTATCTAGGGGTACTTATCGCGTTGGTGGTTCAGGGACTGTTTTGCTATCTATTCGAGTACTTCGGAATCCAAGCCTGGATTAATAACAGCTACAAGATAGTTGTGAACGGTCAAACGTTTACCGGATTCGCTGCTGCCGCGCAGTCAAGCGCTCCAATGGGAGATATGGTGCGTAACCTAGGGAATGTTTTGCTGAATGGCAATGGTTTTGCACTCATGCTTGTAGTTGTTCTAATCGTGGCAGCGGCCGTGATCGGTACAACTCTTGCCTGTTTGAATACGGGTGTCAGAATTTCTTACGCTATGGCCCTTGATGGCGAACTGCCTCGGGCATTCAGAAAGTTGAGTGAGCGACATGGCATACCGCACATCGGGATTTTGGTGCTAACAGTTGCATCAGCGGTCATAGGTGCACTTGCAGTGCTTTCCCTTGCTAACTTGACGGCAATTACTTTGCTATCGAACATCGGAACCTTCCTACTATATGGACTTACATGCACAGTGGCTTTCTTTGCTATGGCTAGGGAGCGCGGTTCAG
>CAYYPV010000035.1:0-15933 GCA_964473665.1 uncultured Candidatus Bathyarchaeia archaeon | reverse complement strand
AGAGAGCGCGAACTGTATTTCCGCCTAACTTGAAAACTTTTTCTAATTCTTCTGTTTGGAGAATCGGTTCACTCGTATCTCAACGCCTCCATGGGTGAAGTTCTAGATGCTCTCCAAGACGGGTATAAGCTCCCTAGGGCTCCAAGCACCACAGCTCCGCCGAACGCTAACAAAATCAGTCGAGGATCCAATGAAAATGTGGCAGCCCTCGTCACAGTTACTCCGGGTCCTCCGAAATAACGAAATGCGGATGTTCTAGATGCTGCTGGGAGTAAAATGGATGCTAGAGTAGGAGCTCCGACACTTGCTATTGCTATGCCAACTAATCCAGCGATTATACTCAGAAGTATTCCTTCAAGCATAAATTGACTCATGACGTTCCAGTTGCTGAAGCCTATCGCTTTAAGTGTGCCAATTTCCTTTGTCCTTTCACGCACGGTGTATAGCATCACGAATAAAACTATCAGACTTGTAGCAGCTATTACAAGAATTATTTCTTCAATGGCGATGCTTTGTGTATTATTGAGGGTTGATTCAGCGTTTTGTAATGCACTCTGATACGTTGACTGTAAATTCGTAAACTGAGCCTCGCGGTCGGCATAAGTTGAAACAGAGAGCTCTGGGTACATATTTGTTATTGCTGGAGCGACAGAATTAACCGCGGAGGTGTTTTCAGCGTATACGTCAAGTATACTTACGTTCCCTTCATTGTTGGTTATTCTTTGAGCATCAGCTATGTTCATGTACAACGTTAGCGCTTGCCCGAAGCCTGTTTCTCCTGTTTCTGCAGGACTATAAACTCCTACTACAGTAAAATTACTTCCGAAGATATTCACAGTGCCCCCGACTCCTACTCCGAAGTACTGTGTGTTGTTCAAGCTTAGTAGGACAACTCCTGCGTCGCCTTGCTGAAGGTTTCTTCCTTCAGTTATGTTCGTTGGCAATACAGGATAATTATCAATTAAGGAGGAATTTAGAGGAACACCGTCAATCGTGTACTTCGGTCTATATATGGTAAATGTCCTTCCTCCAAATCCTGAGAAATTTTGCATTGTTTCCGTCCCGGGCGCTGACAAGATTGGTATAACAGCGGCAACACCTTGGATGGGATTTATGCTAGAAACTAGACTTTCTTCATCATTTAGAAGAATTGCACTCGCACCAAATCCAGATCTAAACGCAAAACCAGAGTAGCCTGAGGTAGATGTGGAGCTAGTGTTGCTAATCTCTATTAGTGTTTCTGTCTGAGCGATCGCCGCTTGCATGTTATTGATTGTTGTGGTGTAATCGGCGCTTAGGCGCTGTGCTGATCCTTGGTTTGCTTCTACGCCTGATGGAAGAGAAATCATAATTGCTATAGAGAAGCCTAAGGCAATAATTACCAGTAACGCCCTCATTTTTCTTCGCGAAATATTTCTAACTGCTCTTGTTAATGCACCCATTAACTCTCGCCTTAAATCTCATCATGAGCTATTTCACAAGCTGTTTGTGAAATATTGCTACGTAATTTTTTCATATTCTCATTTCGCCTTAACATAATGGATTATTAAAGGATTTTTCAGAATTAGACCCAATTTATTTTTTAAAATGAGTTAAGTATGTGAATTGATGGTATGATCTATAGTTGTCAGTCAAGTTCTTGGAAGGCTTTCAGACGTTTGACTCCGTTGCTGATTTACTTAATGCGATTTAATTTATAATTTAGTTTGAAGGCTGAAGGGAAATATTTTATTATCAAAACTAAGATAGGGTTTAGCATAAACTCCTTTATGCATATGGAGTAGTATCGATGTCTGCCAGTGGGCGTTCTTTGAAGTATTTACTTGGGTGGTTAATTGCTGGCACAAGAGGCGGACCGACTCGCGCTAAAATTATCGAGGCGTTAAGGGAGTCCCCGAAAAATGCGAATCAGTTGGCTACACTGCTTGGGATGGATTATAGGACGATAAGGCATCACCTTGAGGTGCTTGAGAAGAATAGGATAATAACTTCGGCGGGTGAAGGGTATGGCACGACGTATTTCCTGTCGCTCATTATGGAGGAGAATTACGCGTTATTTGAGGAGATTCTGAAGAAAATCTGGAAAAAGTAGAAAAAGGAGGGATGTAAATGGAGCAAAACATGAAAGGCGTTCGAATCTGGTTATTACTGGTAATTCTAGCAGTAGTCGTAATGCTGTCAGCACTCTGGACTGTATCGATATTTTGGTTTCCAAGTTATCCATGGGGACCTAACCTAATGCACCCAGCCGTTATTCATGGAGACCTAGCGCTGTTCTATACTGCGCAAACAGTGGTTTCCACAGTCAACGTCACGTTGCTAGTTTTCCTACTGTTCATATACATAGGTATATACAGAGAAACGCAGTCGGAGTTCACAGTTGGACTGATAATATTTTCAGTAGTTTTACTTCTGAACGGCATCGCTTCCAATCCTTTAGTGCGCTGGGCTTTCGGATTCCGTGCATTTGGCCTTGGACCATTCATCCTGTTGCCAGACCTATTCACGTTCGCAGCCCTTATCGTTCTTCTCTACCTTAGCCTAAAATAGAAAAGCAACAACAGCCAAAAACGCGTTCATATAGTATAAAAAAGGCGAACGGTCAACTAGAAATAGGACCCGTAGTCGAGTATGGATAAGACATCGCCCTGCGGAGGCGGGAATCGTGGGTTCAAATCCCACCGGGCCCACTAACATCATTTTCTATAAATAGAACATCTAAAGAACTCATGCGATGAGTAAATTTTCAACATAAAATTTGAAGGAAATATTCCAAGAGATATACAGATTTATTCATAAACATTCATAACTCTCCGCATTAAACTGATGCGGGAAATTTTTTAATCTATTTTTGCGTATTTAGTCTACTGTGACAGGAAGCAAATATACGCTTTCTTCCGGCAGTGTAATTGTTACAACATCCCCTTTGGAAGGCTTGCTTCTTACAAGTGCAATGACCTCGTCTTTGGCTACGTTGACTATTATTCGGAATCCGAATCTTTCTCGAAATACTTCTTCGACTTTTCCTTTAATGCTATTAGTGCCGTTGCCGCCGAGTTTAATTTGCTCTGGCCTTATGCATGCGTAAACTGGACCAGCGATACTTGTTTGCGAATTTAGTTTCAATCCATTCTCTAATTCTACTGTGGATCCTGAATTGGATAACTTAGCGATCCCCTTGTAAATGTTGTCAAACCCAACAAGCTTCGCAGTGTAATAGTTCTTAGGCTGATTAAATATTTGCTCAGCTTCACCAAGTTCAATTATTCTGCCTTCATGCATCACGGCCACTAAACTTGCTAGTAAGTAGGCTTCGTTCCATTCATGAGTGACGTGAATAACTGGAATATTGTATTTTTCTGGAATCGCTTTCAGCAATCTGACTATGAATTCTTTACTCTCAGGGTCTATCATTGAAAGTGGTTCATCCAGAAGTAGAACCTTCGGGGTGGTCACTAGGGCTCGGGCTAGTGATATACGCTGTTGCTCGCCTCCGCTCAATGTGCTCGGAATCCTGTTAAGAAGATGTTCAATTCCAAGTTCTTTAGCGATCTGGTTAACCTGCTGTTGTCTATCCGGCTTTGACATTCCTTTGGCTCTAAGTCCGAACTCTATGTTGCCGTAGACTCGCATGTGATCGAAAAGGCTTAAAATTTGTGACATGTAGGCAATATTCCGCTTTTCAGGAGGCTCTCTTGTTATGTCTACGTCATCAATCAGTATTTTGCCGCTTGCTGGACGATAGGCGCCCGCAATTGTTTTCAGAAGAGTTGTTTTCCCGCTTCCTGTTCGCCCGATGACTATCAAATATTCATGCTGATCTACGTTTATAGTCACAGGACTCAGCTTAAAATTTCCAAGTGTAAGAGTAACATCTAGTAGTTGAAGCAATTATTTACGCCTCTTAGGTATGTCTGATAGAAAATCGCCCTAATACTAACCTGCAGATGATAAATGTGGCGAGAACAATTATAAGAAGTGCTGCAGAGTATTTGATGGCACCTGTTAATCCCAGTGCTATATATCCTTCATATATGTAGATTGAAGCCGGATACACATAGTTACCGTTAAAGTATACATAATACGCAACCACTAAAAGTGCTCCTACTTCTGCAACTGCCCTTGCCCACGTAAGTATTGCTCCGTTGGCTATCGACTTCCAAATTTTAGGCAATATAACGCGCGTAAAAGTAAAAGTAGGTCCAGCACCTAGTGTTCTAGCCGTCAGTTCAACATCAGGATTAATCAAATTGATCGCAGACTCAACCACTCTGATAGAATAGGTTGCTGAAAGATAGGTAACCGTAATTACGGCCCCTATTAGCGTATCAATCATGTTTACGTGGATACTCTGCAGATATGGGCCGAGGCCGTATTGCGATGCGAATGCTAAGATGATCATTACACCGACGATGACGTGAGGGATCATTATGGGTATGTCTATGATTACGTCGATGATCTCTTTAAACCTGAATTGGTATCTAGCCAGCATATAAGCGAAAGGTGTGCCGACAACCACGGCGAAAACTGCTGCGGAAGTAGCTATTACGAAAGTAGCTTCAACAGAGGATATGAAAGAAGATACTTTTAGCGCTGAATAAATTTCTCCAGCGCCTAGTGCTATGATGAGTAGGAGTGGGTAGAGGAAAAAGAAGATAGTTATTGCTGCGCAAAGTATCAGGATTGCCCTGAAACCGCCTATCCGAAAAGTAATCAGCTCCCATCAGGGAAACAGAGACGCTAACGTTGCATTCACCGGTGTTACATCTGAGCTTAGTATACTTGGGATATCGGCTCCGGTACCGTAGTAGATGCCTGGTGTTAGGGGAGTTATTCCGTTTTGGCTAAGGATTGCCTGGCTGCCTGGACTGAACAGGAGTTTTATGAATAGTGTGGCAGCCGCTGCGTTAGTGCTGACCTTCGGAATTGTTACCGTGTAGGTAACCGGGTTGATGACAAATGATTCTGTAGTCCCGAGTTCCGTGTAGCTGAAGTCGGCTTTCTGATAATAGTGGATCATCGACATAAGTTGTAGGTTGACTGAAGTGGGTAATGTGATGTAGGCCAGTTGTGTCTGGGATGAATTTCCAGTCTGGGGTATTGCGTTGGACAGGTAGGCTGAAGTTATGAAATCTATGTGTTGAGTCTGCATCAGCGTAACCAAAGTCGTTTCCGTACTTGCCTTGTAGTATTTGTTCGGGTTGTTGTAGACTGCGTTATATAGATATGTGAGGTTTCCGAAGAATGTTAAACCAGCCAGCCGGAGCATACCTGCGCCTTGGTAGCCGCTGGGGTCAGTGAAGGGATCCGAAATTCCGACTTTAGTAGTTGAGTTTGTGGCAATCAAGTTGAACATTTTCTGCCAAGATTGATTGTATGCAGCCGAGTTTACAGTAAGACTTTGAGCAGCTTGCCACATACTGTAAAGCTGTTTCCCAGCGGGAGAGGCGAGATTTGTTATGATTACCATTTGTGTTTGGCCGAAGGCAATTTCGTAATCTGCAAGTGTACTGAAGAGGTAGCTTGGAATAGTGGTTGTGTCCGCTGCGGCTTCTATACTAAACTGTTTTGTGCTGTTCTCTGTTGTTGCTACTGCGCTGCTTCCCTCAAAAAGGGCGGGTGCCGTTATAATCGTTGGGTACTCAGCCTGAAAATTGGAAAGAATAGTACCCCAGGCATATTTTAGAGTGCCGGCTGCTCCTATGGCGAAAGGCGGTGAATTAGAGGCTGAAGTAATTAAAGAATCCAAAAGGGCTGTGGAGTTTTGTTCTGAACCGCTTAATTGACTGCTTACACTACTTAATTGACTGTCTAACGATTTCAGCTGATTTACAAGATTTGTTGCATTTGTTGTTTGAGCAAATAAAAGATTTGTAAGAGCAGTTGCATTTGCTATTTGGGTGTTCAACAGTTTCGTCAGGTTTGTTACCTGGGTATTAAGATTTGTTACCTGTGTATTTAGTGAGTTGACTTTATTATTTGTTGAGGTAATTTGAGATGCTTGCCATACAATCACTGCAACTGTACTGACCAGAATTACTATACATAGGACCGCAAGTACGATTGTTAAGTTTCTGCTAACAACTTTTTTGTTTGTCTCCATGTCCTTCGCCATCGTTTATTCCTCAGCGATGCTTATAGTAACACTAATTACAATCTTTAGTTTGTAATCGATATGTATATTTAAGCATGTCGGTGGAAAATTGTTTTTCAATTAAACGCGTATGATTCGAACGCTGGACTTTATAATGCCTTATAAAAGAGAATATAGGAATTGGAGTTTAAGCTACTCTGCAGGGTTCTCTTAAATAATATAGGTTTTGTTAGTATGATTAGAACTATAAATTTGAATTAGAGTTGAGAAATGTTTGGCTACAGTAATGCGTCATTGGTCGGAAGTCATCGGTGAGGTTGTGATTAAAGAAAAGAAGTCTCCTTTAACTATTGCCTCTGCCATTACGCCTTCGGGGCCAACTCACATGGGTACATTGTGTGAGTTTCTTTATCCTTCAGCGTTAGAGAAGTATTTTGAGGATGAAGGCTACAGGACTCGGTTTATTTTCATCGGAGATATCCTTGATGCGTTTGACAATATACCTGAGCCGCTTTCGAAATACAGGTCTTTAGAGAAATATTTGGGTCAACCATTATGCCATGTGCCTGACCCATTCGGTTGCTGTCCATCATATGGCGATCACTTCCTTGATCAAATTCGTAAAGTCATGAAGAAGCTGGAGGTTCATCCGAAGATTATTCCAGTTGTTGAGCTTTACAATGAGGGAAAATACGATGATTATGTACGGTTGTTTATTCAGAGGCTACCGGAGATTGCAAAGCTTCTTGAAGATGTTTCGAAGAGGAAGATTCCTCAGGGTTGGAAAGACATTGTTCTTCCGATTTGTGAGAATTGCGGAAAAATTGCCACAACTACAGTTACAGGGTTTGATGGTGATACTGTACTTTACTCAGATGATAAGGATGTTAAGTACACTAAGGGTTGCGGATATAAAGGCGAGACAAAGCTGGGTGATCACCGATATAAGGTTCAGTGGCGGTTAGATTGGCCCAGTAGGCAAAGTTTTCTTAACGTGTCAGTTGAGGGTGCAGGTGTTGATCATCATACTAGAGGTGGAAGCTGGGATACAGCTGTAGCTATTCATACTAAGATTTTCAGAAAGAATCCCCCCGTAGGGTTCAAGTACGGTTTCCTGCTGTTTCATGGGAAAAAGTATTCGAAGTCAAAGGGGCTTGGAATTGGTGTACAGGAATTATTAGATTTAATTCCGCCTTCAATCGTGAAGTATTTCTTGTTTAAGCCTGATATCGAGGAGAACAAGGATTTTGATCCTTCCGGCTACAATTTGATAAAGTTGTATGATGAGTATAATGGTGTTGCCGATCTTTCTGCGAAGAACATAAGATTAACCCGTGCCGAAAGCAAAGTTGTTTTAGCGTATAGATTAGCTACAGAAAAGAGAAAGTGGAAAGTCGACTTTACTGATTTACTGATTAATTATCAGATTTTACATGACTGGAAAGCCGTTGCAGGAAAATTGGGTGATAGTTCTGGAATTCTGTATCTAAAGCGGTACGTTGAGAACTGGATAAAATATGGTTACATTCCCAAAGAGTTCGTATTCGATTTCGCTCCAAAAAAGGTGGAAACCCTTAATCCTGAAATACTTCAGTTCGCAAAGAGGCTAGATGAATCTATGAGTGCTCTGGAAGTCCATAATCTTGTGTATAAAGTGGCTCAGCTCAATAAATTGGAGCCGACAAGATTGTTT
This sequence comes from uncultured Candidatus Bathyarchaeia archaeon, assembly GCA_964473665.1. Classification (GTDB taxonomy): domain Archaea; phylum Thermoproteota; class Bathyarchaeia; order RBG-16-48-13; family CAYPFQ01; genus CAYYPV01. Next base: position 8,146 of record CAYYPV010000035.1, on the reverse strand, counting down.
AAGGTGCTTTATAGAAGCCTAATTGACAAAGATTACGGTCCGCGATTCGGCAAGCTTGCGACAGCATTAACCGTAAGTAAGGTAAAAAAATGTCTTCTTTCTTTATATGCCACTTAAAACTATAACAAATAAAACAGAATATTTCGGGCATTCCCTTAACGTATTTAAAATTTTTACCATACTTCATACCGGCCTATTCGACGTAGCAAACACAATTACCTTTAACTATTTTTCCGAATAGTTTAGACATATTTATGATATTTTTTGCTTATTTTTTATCATTTTTTGTAAAAAATAGTTATATCCATCGTTGCCCGTAATCTTAAACATTCTCCGGTGAGACGAAAAATGCGGCATAAACTAGGTGAAGGAAAAACAAAAATTGTTTACGACACCGATAAGTCTGATACGGTTCTGCTTAAGTTTAAAGACGACATAACAGCACTCGATGGAAAAAAGCATGACGTTTTGAAGGGAAAAGGAAGAATAAATGCGACGATCTCAGCTAAAATTTTTCAGGAGCTTGAAAGAGCGGGAGTGCCTACTCATTTTGAAGAGTACATTCAACCCGACTCTATTATTGCGTACAAATTAGAAATGATTCCTATTGAAGTTGTCTGCAGAAATTATGCCGCTGGGCATTTATTGTCTAGGTTGCCCATGATTAAGGAAGGAACACGTTTTAAGGATCCATTAATTGAATTTTATTTGAAGAATGATGCTCTTCATGATCCTATTTTAAATGAGGATCATCTACGCGTTTTAGATTTAGCTAATGGACGGGAGATCCAAGAGATTAAGAATTTGACGAAGGCCGTAAGTAAGGATCTCACTAGATTTATGAGTGTGAGAGGATTGAAGCTCATAGATTTTAAACTTGAATTCGGCAGAGACAAGTATGGAAAACTAAGAGTTGGAGATGAGTTAAATGCTGACTCTATGAGGCTCTGGGATTTGGATACTGGAAAAGGGTTTGATAAGGACGCGTACCGCAGGGGCGCTTCGCTTAGTAAAGTTCTGCAGGTTTACGAAGAATTGTATAAGAGGATAATTGGGAGGAAACCATGATGGCCCAATATGTTGTAGAAGTTGTAATAGAGAATAAGCCCGCAGCTAGGGATCCTGAAGGTGAGACCATAGGTATGGACCTCATCAACAAAGGCGGATACAAGATGATTACAGGTGTAAGAACTGGGAAGTATCTGAGAATGAAGGTTAATGCTAAATCGGAAAAGGATGCGAAAGACATAGTTTTCAACATGTGCAATGAACTACGCATCTACAACCCTGTTGTTCACAACGTAACAATTAATGTGAAAGGTGTAGAAAAATAGGACTGCAATTATAAAAATTGAGGGAGTAGCAATAAAAATTGCGTGTAGCCATCCTCCAGTTTCCTGGGAGTAACTGCGATTTAGATGTGCTGTATGTTTTGCGACGGGTTCTCGGCGTTAAGGCTGATTTAGTTTGGCACAAGTTTTTTGATGGATCCAGCTACGACGCGGTTATTTTGCCTGGAGGATTTTCTTACGGTGACAGCTTAAGATCTGGCGCGATTGCAGCTCACAGTCCGGCGATGAAAAAAATTAAGGATATGGCTTATTGCGGTAAACCTGTTCTTGGGATTTGCAATGGTTTTCAAATTTTAGTTGAATCTGAACTTTTACCAGGCGCTTTGATGCAGAATGACTGTTTAACCTTTGTTTGCAAGTGGGTTACTCTCCGCGCTGAAACAAATAGTACAGCTTTTACCAGATTGATTCCGAGAGGCAGTATACTTCACATGCCTGTAGCGCATCATGAGGGCAGATATATGATTGATGAGGGAGGGTACAAGGAACTCTGTAGGAATGACCAGATTGTTTTCCGGTATGCGGATGAAAAAGGTGAGTTGAGTAAGAAATCTAATCCAAATGGTTCGATGGATAACATCGCTGGGATTTGTAATAAAGAAAGAAACGTAGTCGGATTGATGCCGCATCCGGAAAGAGCATCTGAAAAAGCAGTGAATCCTTATGGCACCAATGATGGCTTACTCATCTTTGAATCTATGTTTGAATTTATTCGAATGCCTAAAACTGGGAGGAAAATGCCTTGTCAATCGTTAGCGGTGTGCAAGTAGACTTAACACAGGAAGAATTAGATAAGGCAAAGCAGCTCCTCGGAAGGTCGCCTAACGATGTTGAGGTTGGCATGATTGATATCATGTGGTCGGAGCATTGCAGCTACAAAAGCAGTAGACCTGTTCTGAAATTGTTGCCAACTAGGGGACCAAGAGTTGTTGTCGGCCCGGGATATGATGCTGGCGTAGTTGACGTTGGTGATGGTTTAGCAGTTGTTTTCAAAATTGAGAGCCACAACCATCCTTCAGCTATTGAACCGTATAATGGTGCGGCTACTGGAATCGGCGGAATTGTTAGAGATATTCTCTGCATGGGAGCTAGACCAGTTGCATTACTGGATCCTTTGAGGTTTGGATCTATGAAGAGTGGGCATAGTCGCTGGTTATTCCAGTATGTTGTTAAGGGTATTGCGGACTATGGCAATTGTATTGGTGTACCTACTGTTGCCGGTGAAGTGGAGTTTGATGAAAGCTTTGAAACAAATTGTCTGGTTAATGTTGCCTGTGTTGGAGTGGTTAAAGTTAAAGACCTGAAGTTTGCTGAAATGCGGAAACCAGGTGACATTCTTGTCCTTGCAGGGGGTTCCACTGGGCGGGATGGAATTCACGGAGTAACTTTTGCTTCAAGAACATTAACCGAGATGTCTGAGGCTGATAGACCGGCGGTCCAGATTGGAGATCCGTTCTTGAAGAAGCTTGTTATCGAGGCCACGCTTGAAGCTATTAGCACTGGATATGTGCGCGGCCTCAAAGACTTAGGTGGAGGCGGGTTCACATGTGCATCTTCAGAGATGGCTGCTAAAGGTGACGTTGGCGCTGAGCTTTGGTTAGAAAAAATGCGTTTAAGAGAAACGCAGATGACCCCTTTTGAAATGATGCTTTCAGAGTCGCAGGAAAGGATGTTGTTCGTCGTTAAACCCGAGGGATTAAACAAGGTTTTGAAGGTTTTTGAAAAATATGATTTACCGTATTCTGTCATGGGTAAGGTTACTCCAACGCATGAACTTGTAGTTACGTTAAACGGTAAAGTTGTTGGACACATGAAACCTGAGATTCTTGCTAACGCTCCAATAAAGTATAGGAGAGCTGAGAAACCGAGTTATGTAGATGAATTAAAACGGAAGCCTAAGCCACCTGAGCCGAGAAACCTCAGTAATGTCCTTTATAGATTATTGGCTGCGCCTAACATTGCAAGTAAAGAATGGGTCTATCGCCAATATGATCACGAGGTAGGAGTAAGAACGATGGTGAAGCCTGGTGACTGCGATGCAGGTGTTCTAAGATTAATAGAGGCCCCTAACAAGGCAGTAGCGGTGAAAGTTGACTGTAACAGTAGACACTGCTATTTTGATCCGTACAATGGACATGCAGGTGCAGTAGCTGAAGCTGCACGGAATGTTGTGGCTGTAGGAGCTGAGCCGTTGGCGATGGTTGATGGATGCAACTTCGGCAACCCTGAGAAACCTGATGTATTCTGGCAGTTTAAGGAAGCTGTTCGTGGCATGGCGGATATGTGTAAAGCATTGAAAACACCGTGCGTAGGTGGAAACGTCAGCTTTTATAATGAAGATGATCGGACTAAGAAAGCGGTTAAGCCGACCGCTATGGTTGTTATGGTCGGTTTAATTGATGATCTTAATTTCGTTACGACTATGGCGCTTAAAGAGGTTGGCGACGACATAATTGTTGTTGGAAGAACCTACCCTGAACTTGGTGGGTCTGAATATTATTACAGTATTCACGGTTTAGAAGGCGGAGTAGCCCCGAAGGCTGACTGGAAACGTGAAAAATCCTCAATGAACACTGTGCTTCAGTCGATAAGGAAAGGCTATGTTACTGCTGCTCATGACTGCTCGAAAGGCGGGTTGGCTGTCGCTTTAGCTTTGATGGCGATTAAGGGTGGGTTGGGAGTGGATGTTGATGTCGAAAGAATCCCGGCAGAAAAAATGCGACTGGACGAATTGCTTTTCTCAGAATCCTGTGCAAGATTCATAATAACTGCGAGGAAAGATGACTCAGAAAATATAATTAAAATTGCTAGAAAAAATGGGGCGCAAGCTAAAATAGTTGGCGAAGTAATCAAAGCGGAACAATACAACTTCAACTATAAAGGAAAGCAAATCATAAGATGTTCACTTAAAAAAATGAATGATGCGTGGAGCCAAACAATACCGTTAATGATGGGTGTGACATGTAGATGAGTGTCCTTTGCCCTAAGTTAAAGGAGAAATGCGGAATAGTTGGAGTATACAACTTGGACTCCTCCCAAAATGCGGCTGCATGTATATGTGAAGGATTATATGCGCTGCAACACCGTGGGCAGGAAAGCGCGGGAATCCATGTCTACACTGAACAGGGCATAATTGGACAAAAAGCGATGGGAATGGTGGAGGATGTTTTCAATTATGACATTTTATCTAAGCTGGATGGGCGTCTTGGAGTTGGGCATGTAAGATATTCAACTACAGCTAAGTCGACTCTAGCTGAAGCCCAACCGTTGTACTATGAATCCTCGAAAGCAAAGTTCGCATTGGCGTTTAATGGAACAGTAAGCAACTATTTGGATATTAAGAAGCAGTTGGAGAGTATTGGACACAGCTTCATAACAGAAACAGATACGGAAGTTTTAGCACATTTAATCGCAGAGAACTTGAACTCTTCAGAGGACTATACAGCGGCATTAACAAAAACTTTGCAGACTATCGATGGAGCATGTTCAATGACTTTGGTGAATGATAAAGGCGAATTGTATGCCATGCGGGATCAACTAGGGTTTAAACCGTTAAGCATAGGACAAATAGCGAATAAGGTTTTGATTATAGCTTCCGAAAATACTGCAATAGAAACCGCTGGCGGAGAATCCCAAGGAGATATCGCGCCAGGTGAAATTGTGAAAGTGAGTAAAGGCATAATTGAAAGAATACAGGCAGTTGAGTCACCGCGTCACGCCCACTGCATGTTTGAGTACGTGTACTTCGCGAGGCCTGACTCAGTGTTGGATGGAATAAACGTTTACGAGGCGAGATACAACCTTGGAAGAAACTTAGCTAAACAACACCCAGTAGACGTTGATGCAGTTATACCAATACCGGATTCAGGAAGAACAGCGGCTGTAGGCTATGCGGATGAGTTAGGTAAACCTATGGTTGAAGGATTGATTAAGAACAGGTATATTTGGCGAACATTCATAATGCCAGGGCAAGACGTACGAGAATTATCCGTTAAACTGAAGCTAAATCCAGTAAGAGCGCTTGTTGAGGGAAAAAATATTGCACTAATAGACGATTCAATTGTGCGCGGCACAACCATGAGGAGAATAGTACGGCTACTAAAGAACGCGGGCGCGAAGACAGTGCATGTGAGAATCAGCTGTCCACCAATAGTGTCCGGGTGCTATATGGGAATAGATTTCCCGACACGAGGAGAACTGATGGCGGCTACTAAGACAGTGGACGAAATAGCGCAATTCATAGAAGCGGATAGTTTAGGATATCAAACACTGGACGGGCTAGTAAATGGAATAGGATGCGCTAAAAATGAGCTATGCCTAGCTTGCCTGACAGGAGAGTACCCCCTCAAAACACGACCGAACCTAGGGGCGCTGGAAATTGAGCTTGGTGGAAGGCGATAGATATTAGAAATATTTTCCTTTGCAGAATATTATAAAAACTTGTCTAAAAATAGTTAACAAGGGATTACTGAATTTTTCAGAACATTTTGAGTTAAGCTTGTTCTAATATTTTAATGCCCGAAACTATTGACCATATTGAAGCGGCTAATGCGGTAAGTATCTCTGGAATTGCGGCCCCTCCTCTAGGAAGTGCCCAAACTATAGCTGCAAAAATTCCCGCCAATATCGTGAAGGCTCCGTAGCTTCTTTCTGAGGCTTTCAGGATTACGGAGGAGCCGATGAAGAACAGCGATATTGGGAGCAACGCAAAAAATATTACTGAAACGTATAGATGTATAACGCCTGCTGTTTCGGGAAAAATACCTATAGCGATAAGATCAGCTGCGTCTAGAGTTAGGAGAATTGACCCTACTAATCCTAATGTTGATTTCACCAGAATTTTTCTGAGACCGGTTGCGAATATTATTGTCAGAGTTCCGCCTATGACTAGGCTGGAATTGAATAGCAGTGCGGTTACACCATGAACGCCGAGATCGCTTAGAGCATTTTTAGTCCAGCTGAACCATGGGGAACGCAAAATAGCGAAGAAAATAAGCGAGATAACAATAAATGGGCCTGCGATACCGCATAACCCAGATGCCTTTAACAGTGAAGCTTGCTTTAAATTTGACAATGTTGAGCAGCCTAATGTGTCTAAATTTTCCGTAAAAGTTGCGTCTCTGTGGGCAGACCTTCCACTGCCCCTTTTTTCTGTATACAAAATGCGGCTACCATATTTCCGAGTTTTCCACTTTCTTCTAGACTTTTTCCTTTTAAATAACCGTAAATAAATCCTGTTGCAAACGCATCGCCTGCACCGGTTAGATCCACAGGTTCAGCTTTGTATGCTGAAATCAAATACGATTCCTTTTCGTTGAATACTGCGCAGCCATCCGCGCCTAAAGTTATCGCGATATTTTGTATTCGGTATTTCTCCAATAGTCTCTGCGCTGCATCCATGTAGCCGAGCGCTGTTAAGCATTCTGCCTCTTTTTTGTTAAGTATTAGTATGTCAGTGTTCAAAAGTAGTTCATCGATTAATTTGGGCTGTTTTTTGTATATGTCTGCGCAGTAGAGTGTGCCTGGTGCAAAGCTGAATTTTTTTGCTTCTTTTGCTATTTTCACTTGAGTTCGCAGTGATTCGTATCGGTTGAACGCGCAGGCGAATGATGCGGAGTGTATCAGTTTCGCGTTTTTTATCAGGTTTTTGAACAACGTAATGTCTTTCAAGGTTATTGTGTCGTTTACTCCAGGGTTTATTCTGATGGAGCGCTGTTTATTGCTTCCTACTGTTACGTGGGCTATGCCTGAACTTCCTTCAGCATTCGGAGCGTAGAAAGTGATGTTGTTTTTTGTTAGTTCTCTTTCTAAAAAATTTGCTGACTCGTCATTGCCCAGTTTTCCTATCAGAGCTGTTCCTAATCCAAGTCGGGTCAAACCTAATATTGTATTAACTACCGAGCCGCCTAAGAAATGTTCGTCAAATGATTGATTTTGCAGTGGGCCAGGTGAAAATGCCTCGTGCTCTTCGACTGGTACATTTATGTATTTTATTCTATCTTCATTTATTGCTGCGAAACCGACTGCATCTAGGCTGCTCATTTAGACCGAATCCGCCTTGTGGGTTATATGGACGTAATTTCATGAAGGTAAATTTTATATTTCCCCAATCGCCCGCCGTAATTTCCAGCTGAGATTTTAATTAAGCCTTTCATACCTGCTACACTTTCTACGGCTACTTTCATCGCATTTTTAACTGCTTCCAGCGATATGCCATTAATTACTATTTCAGGTATTGATCCTACGCCTTCAGGTACTTTGCTATCTGGAATTCGGCCTTTTAATGTTGGGCAGTAAGGGTGGTTCGTGGTAGGTCCTATTTCAGGGTATTTGGTTTCTACTTTGGATCCTGCTGAACAAATGTCGAACGATGTTATTACACCGTCTATTTTTCGGATTGCTTTTAGTGCTTTCTCTCCTATTTTTAAGGCTGTCTCTATATTTTTGCAGAGGTACCAGATATTTCCTCCCATAACGCCTTTTGAGTACCCTAAGTATCGTTCGATTCTGAATTCCCCCATCATTATTGGGATGTTAATAACATCTCGCCCATGATATTTCTCCATGAATTCGTAGCCGTCTCCACAGTGGCCTACTTTTTCCATTATGTCGATTTTTTGTGCTGAAGTTAAAGCGTTGAAAAGGGTTGTTGTTGGTACGACTAGTATTCCTTGACGGATGCGTTTTCCTAGTTCTTTCTCAAGTAACGCAGCTGCATTTTCTCTATATCCTACCCAAACTTGAATTATTGCGCCTAGTCTTTTATCCGGCGTTTGGAGCGGCGTAAGCCATTT
>CAYYPV010000034.1:0-4771 GCA_964473665.1 uncultured Candidatus Bathyarchaeia archaeon | reverse complement strand
TATAGCGCATAACTTGACCCTAGATAGGGACATCACAATGCACCCAGTAGTAGTTCGTATACTTGTCTCATTTCCTTGACAGTTAATTGCCCTGGGGCGGACTCCTTACCTCTAGTTACTGACGCAAATGTCAAGTAAGCTCCGAAGAGCGGTGAAAGAATTCTTGATGTAACCCCGAGTTTTCCAGATGCGAAGCAGATTATTTTCGTTTGTTTCTCCATTCTTGAAACTAAGTTTAGACAGGTGATATTGTCGTTAATTGTGTACGCTTTCGTAACTATTTTGCATACATCCGCTCCTATTTGTATCTCTTTTTTAGCTATCTTGAAGAGTTCAGTTTGGCGTGGAGTGGATTTTAGGTTGTGGTGCGAAACAATTTTTTTTACTCCAATCTTACTCAGTTCGCTTAGCACTTTTGCTAGACCGCTCGTTGAAAGTTCAACGTCAACGTGACTGAAGCCTTCACCTGCCGCCTTAAGTAAAATGGAAATTCTTTTCTCCTCGTTTCCTTTGAAATTTCCGCCTTCTCCACTTTTTCTTAAAGTCAGTATTGTAGGCAATTTTGTGGACTTAACTAGATCGCTTAGATGACCGTAGCTGTTAAGGTAGTCAAGTCTCAATTCAAGCATGTCTGCATCGGAATCTTCAGCAACCTCAGCCATTCTGATAGCTTCCTGCAAGGTGTTGGCGGTTAAAGCAGCGCAGATCTTAGGCTTCATTTCTCCAAAACATTCTCCTTTGGAACCAGCGTCCCGAAATGCCGCCCGCCTTCTTCTAGGCGTACAAGAACCTTGTCTCTGGGTTTTAGTTCACAAACTGATTTTGAACCCTTGGAGGTTACCAACCGTATTGTCTCAGCATTTTGAAGAATTGTTTTAATTTTTCTTCCTTGAGCTTCAGCTTCAATAAGCATTAGAGGTCTCCATTCTATTTTTATTCTTCCAACGGCTGTGCTCCTCATTCCGCCTTCTCTATCGACTATTAGAACTTCTTCTCCAGCCTTCAATTCGCTTAGGTAAACTGTCTTTCCGTCGGGTGTTAGAACATAAAGTGAAACTGCCCCAGCATTCACGCGAAATGGACGGGACGCAACATGAGGGCTCTCTTCAACTTCTGCTTGAACTAGAAATAGCCCGGAGGATTGACTTCCAACGAGCATACCTTCACCGTGTTTCATGAGGTCGCATGTGTCTATGCATACTCTTGCGCCAATCTTTAGAGGTTTAACCTCAATTATTCTGGCTAGAACAAGTTTTATTCTCTGTTCTTCTTTTTTCTCCTCAATTCGAGTTTTAACGCTCTTAACAATTTTTGAGGTAGCAACTAACTCACTTTCATTATTAGACTTAAGAACTACACCGTCTACGCCTAACTCGAGGGTTTCAAGAGCTAATTGGGCTTCATTACTATTTTTTACTTCAGCAAGAAGCTTGCTTTTACCATGTAAGGTTGCTATGAGATTTTCTATAGGAATTATTTTCCAGTTTGGACAGGAGATAATTAGGTACTTTGGAACTGAACAAGCTACAAGGCGAACAAGATCATCTAGATCATTTTTATTTCTAATAGCTTTCTTCAATACGCCTGTAAGAACTTTAACTCCTTCCTGTTTGGCGATTTTTGAATCTGCGTTTCCAACGATTACTCCGTCGGCTAATTGCTTTGATGATTTCAGTAATATCTTCTTCGCGCTGGCTGGCAGTTTTTCATCAAACTGTAGCCATAACTCCCGCATCAAGATTCACCGAGGATGTTTAGGGCCTCTTTTACACTGGCTTTCTCATGTACGATGGCTACAAGCGCCTTAGTCATAGCAGTTGGATCTGCGTGCTGAAACACGTTTCTACCAATTGACACACCTTTTCCTCCAGCTTTTATTGAGTCAGAAACCATTTCCAAAACTTGTTTTGTGGTTTCTACCTTAGGGCCTCCAGCGATTATTACTGGCACTGGACATCCGCGTACGACATCCTTGAAAGTTTCGACGCTTCCTGTGTAGTTGGTTTTTATTATATCTGCGCCTAATTCAGCTCCAAGTCTGGCTACGTGAGCAACTAAATCTGGGGCATTTTCGTTTTTAATTTCTGGACCCCGGGGGTACATCATCGCAAGCAGTGGAACTCCGTGCACATCACACTCATCAGCTATTCCGCCCATTTTCTCAAGCATTTCAGGCTCATCCTCAGAGCCGACATTAACATGTATCGATACAGCGTCAGCTCCAATTCTAAGGGCTTCTTCTACTGAACATACTCTTACTTTGCTATGTATGTCCGGTCCAAGTTTTGTGCTTGCTGAAAGGTGAACTATTAATCCTAAGTTATGCGTGTTTACATTCATCGCTATTCCTTTATGCAGTACTACAGCGTCTGCTCCCCCCTTCTGAATCTTAGTGACTGTATCCTGCATATCTACTAAGCCAGCTATTGGGCCGCCTGTTACTCCGTGATCCATTGGTATTACAACTGTCCTGCCGTCTTCGCGGAATATCCTTTTCAATCTTTTAATTTTCCCGATTGACATACTTCCACCTACATTATTTTTTTAGCTTTCAGTAGTTCAGCTGAAAGAATTGCATTTCCAGCCGCGCCCCTTATTGTGTTGTGTCCTAGAACCATGTATTTTACACCGTTGAACACAGGGTCTTTTCTTATTCTTCCAACAACTACAGACATTCCCCTTCCAGCATCTCGGTCTAGGCGTGGTTGCGGTCGGTCAGCTTCTTTTCTCAAAATTATAGGTTTCTTCGGAGCTGTTGGAAGTTTCAATTTTTGAGGTAGACCGATAAAGCTTTCCATGGCTTCAGCTATATCCTCAGGATTTGCATTCTTTAATGTATCCACAAATACTGCTTCAAGATGTCCGTCGAGAGTAGAAACTCTGTTGCAGCTGGCTGAAAGTTTGAATTTAGCTGGTTCTGTTGGGGTTCCAAGAATCTTAAATGATTCAACTTGAATTTTTTCTTCTTCTTTTTCTATGTATGGAATCACGTTTTCGGTAATTTGCATTGAGGCTACTCCGGGGAAACCAGCGCCTGATAATGCTTGCATTGTTGATACAACTACACTTCTTAAACCGAATTTATCGAATATCGGTTTTAGTGAGATATCAAGTACGTTTGTTGTGCAGTTGGGGTTTGCTACTATTGCTCCTTTCCAGTTCCGGTTTTTACGCTGCTTTTCTATTAGTGATAGATGTTCAGGGTTAACTTCGGGAATGAGCACTGGAACATCTGGATCAATTCTATGAGCACTTGTGTCGCTAACCACAATGTGACCTGCGTTAGCGAAGTCTTCTTCAACTTTCCCAGCAACATCGGATGGAAGAGCTGAGAATACAAAATCTACATCTTCAAGAGCCTTAACGTTAACAGGCATCACTTCTAAATCAGCTACGGCTTTTGGCGGCTCAGGAGATAACATCCAGTGTGCAGCTTCACCGTAGATTTTTCCAGCAGATTTTTCAGATGCAGCCACGACCGCTATTTTAAACCATGGGTGTCCGTCAAGAAGCTGAATGAATCTCTGCCCAACTAGCCCTGTGGCGCCTAGAATACCTACTTTCATTGCAATTCCCTTATCTTTAATGATTGTTCAATTGCGGTAATAGCTTTTTTACGGTTCTCCCAATCGACGAATACCAAAACGCTTGAAGTAATCGTGAATATACCGAAAATGTTTATGCTGTTTTTATGCAGAGGCTCAGATACGCGGCCTATTATGCCAGGAGTGTCCTCAAGTCCAACTCCTATTACCTTAATGAAGGCGAGGTTTCTTCTTACAGCCATTGCTAATGTTTCTTTGTGATGAAGAACCACTGAATGCAGTTTTTCAAGTTTTTTCTTATCGTCTGTTGAATGAGAATAAAATATTACGGAGTCATGGTTCGCAGTCATTCCAAGTATCGGAATATTGCTACTTCTCATTTGGTTAGCTATTTCAGGAATTATTTTTGGAGATTCTGCAAGTCCTTCACCTATGAATGTGATAAGCATAACCGGCTTTTCCTCTACTAATTTAACAGCCAATTCTGGAAGTGAACCTTTAATTAAGGTTCCTTTAGCATCAAGTCTCCCTGCGGCATTGCTGACGATTCGTATGTCAAATGAATTAGTCTTATGTTTCAAAGCTTTCCTGTGAATGAATTTCGTGCCAGCGTCCGTAAGTCCAACAAGTTTGTCAACGTTTATTTTATCTATAAACCGCGGATTCTTGACTAGTTTTGGATCAGCAGACATTATACCTTGCACATCGGTCACCAATACTACTTCCTTAGCGCCTACGGCCTTCGCTAGTATAAGAGCGGTTGCATCGCTTCCGCCACGTCCAATCGTAGTTATTCTGCCAGCTTTAAGGCTACGTCCGATGAATCCTGGAATAACGGGAACTATTCCATTATCAAGCAGCGGAATTATCTGTCGTCTAACTCTAATGTCGCATTCCTCAATTATTGGGTCAGCGTTAGTGAAATTTTCATTTGTTATTATCGGCCAATCTGAATCTGCAGGATCGAAGTAGCGAGATTCAATTCCCTGAGCATTAAGCGCGGCTGCGAATATTCTTGCACTTGCTCTTTCGCCCATTGATAAAACATCATCTAACTCATGCGTAGATATTTTACCTCCAGAAGCCCCCTTTGCCAATTCTATGAGGTTATCTGTGCTCTTTCCAGTAGCAGAAACAACAGCCACTATTTTAGAGCCTCTTCGTACAGCGTCAGCAACGGTTTTTGCAGCTTTAAGTATAAGCTCACCGCTGCTTAAACTGGCTCC
>CAYYPV010000033.1:0-4774 GCA_964473665.1 uncultured Candidatus Bathyarchaeia archaeon | reverse complement strand
AGGTTTCTTGGTTTCCACATCTATCGCCATTGCTTTTACGCTGTTTATTGCGGTTATGGCGTCTGTTCCAGCTTTTTCAGCTGCCTTTGCTATTTCAACTATGTTTGTAACGTTGGGCGTTAGTTTAGTGAATACGGGTTTTTTTACTGCTGATTTCACTTTTCGAATAACTTTACTTAATTCACCGGGGTCCTGCCCTACTTGCGTTCCGACTTCTTTTACGTGAGGACATGAAACGTCTAATTCTACTGCGTCGGCTCCTGCTTTTTCAGCTTCTTTTGCGGCTGCTGCGAATTCGTTTGCGGTTAATCCGTAGATGCTTACTATTACTGGAACGCCTGCTTTTTTCGCGATTTTAATTTCGTCTGTAAATTCTTTTATTCCAGGATTGGGAAGCCCCATGGCGTTTAGGAGTCCGCATCGAACTTCAACTACAGTAGGATTCACGTAACCTTCACGGGCCTTAACTCCTATTGATTTAGTTACTACAGCCCCAGCTCCTGCTTCTGCAATTCTTTTTAACAATGATCCTGATAAGCCGAGTACGCCTGCAGCGTTCATCACGGGATTTCTAAGTTTGACTCCGGCTACGTCTACTGCTAGATTTGGCTTCATTACTAAGGCTCCTTTGAATGATTATTTATCTATATTTTACATAAATATTGGGTTAAGGATGGGCAAAATGCTTAATGCATCGGGAAGCCATTAGCAATTCTGCTATAGCTATTAAGCTGAGGGGAAACATTGGTGGAGGATTTGTGTTGAAAGCGGTTATCGTTGAGAGCGTTGTAGGCGTTTTGGCTTTTGGGGAAGATAATAGAATAGTGGATAAGGTTCTGTTTCCGAAGAATGCTGAGAAAATATCTGAAGCGCTTGGAAAAATTCAGGGCGGCGAAGCGTCGGATGAGGTGTTGGAGCTCATACGTAGACTTCAGAAGAAAGGGTACACCGTATTCGTTTTTGAGAGCGACGGCTTAGCGGGAGCAGTCAATAGGGGAACGGGTGTTAATATTGAAGTTGAAAAACCTAGCGCCGCTGGTCAAGAGCTGCGTGAAAATTTCGACAAAGTCGCTGTTGAATTAGGCTTCGTTAAAGCGACGGAGGAGCTTCATAGTTTAATTCGTGAAGTTTCCGTAATTTTTTCACGCGCAGGAATCAGGCGGATCTCTGAGAGGAAGGACCAGCTGATTGCGCAGACGATTCAGGCGATAGATGAGTTGGATAAGGCTTTGAATCTTTTTTCAAGCAGAATTCGTGAATGGTACGGGCTGCATTTTCCTGAGATGAGTAGGCTGGTAGATAAGCATGAAACATATTTTAGACTCGTCGCGGATTTGGGTGAAAGAAGCAGCTTCACCGTTGAGGAGCTTGAAAAAGAGGGAATACCGAGCGACAAGGCTGCGGCTGTAGCGGATTCAGCTAAAACTTCTATGGGAGCAGATATCGGTGAAGTTGACTTAGAGAAAATTCGGATGATGTGTAGAAAATCTATTGAGCTTTACAATGCTAGAAGCGATCTGGAAAATTACGTTGATAAAACTATGGAGGAGGCTGCGCCGAACATTACTGATCTTGTGGGGGCCTCACTCGGCGCCCGTTTGATAGCTTTGGCTGGTGGTTTGGAGAATTTGGCGAAGATGCCTGCGAGTACGGTGCAGGTTTTAGGCGCTGAGAAGGCGTTGTTCAGATCGATTAAGACCGGTGGTAATCCGCCGAAGCATGGAGTGATTTTTCAACATCCGTCCATCCATTCAGCTCAGCGGTGGCAGAGAGGAAAAATAGCTAGAGCCTTAGCTGGGAAATTATCCATCGCTTCCAGAGTTGACGCGTTCTCAGGTAAGCCGACAGTAAGCCCGCTGAAAACTGATTATGAGAAACGTGTTGAAGAGATCCAAGAAAAATACAAGCAGCCACCGCGACCTCAGAAGAAGGGAAGAAGACCTGCCGATAAAAGTTAAGCCCCAAAAATATTTACGCGGGGTTTATTGGGCTTATTTAGAGGATGGAAGCAGAAGACCTGCTACTCTGAATCTTACTCCTGGAAAATCGGTTTACGGAGAAAGATTGGTTAAGTTTAAAGGTCAAGAGTACCGCATATGGGATCCGTTTAGAAGTAAGTTTGCTGCAGCGATTTTAAAGGGTCTCAAATCTGTGCCGATTAAGCCGGGGCATAAAGTGCTTTATTTGGGCGCTGCAAGCGGGACGACGGCTAGCCATGTTTCTGACATTGTTGGAGCTGAAGGGCATGTTTACTGTGTTGAGTTTGCGCCTCGGGTTTTGAGGGAGCTTATTGATAATGTTTCGGCGTTTAGGATGAATATGTCGCCTATTTTGGCTGATGTTAGGCTTTCGTATAGTTACAGGATGCTGGTGGGTGCTGTGGATGCTATATATTGTGATATTGCGCAGCCTGAGCAGGCGCGGCTCTTAGCTGACAATGCTGATATGTTTCTGAGGAAAAATGGGGGCGTCATGTTGGCTATTAAAGCTAGAAGCATCGACGTTTCTAAGCCTCCAGCAGAAGTTTATGATAGGGAGATTAAGGTGCTGCAAAAAAGGGATTTTAAAATCTTAGAAGTAGTCCACTTAGAGCCGTATGATAAGGATCATGTGATGGTTACCGCGAAAAGGAGTTAGAGTAGCAGTGTCAGATTACTATGAACGTTTTCTTAATACTTTTCTGACGAATGAAGTAAAAAGATTGAATCAGCACCTTCCTAAGGCGACGAAAAGTCTCAGTGAACTGCTGACTGAAAATGAGCCCAGCGTTGAAACAAAGGATGGATGCCAAATTATAATGAGGAAGAGTGAGCTTGTGGAAATGGCGAAGGTAGTTCCGAGGAATTATCAAGGCAAGCTTAGGCTGCCGATAGTTGTTCTTAGGAGAATGGATTTAGAAAAAGGCACTTTTTCAGTTATGGGAAACAATGTTGAAAAGTTCACAATTAAACACATTCTCGGATTAACAAAATCATCGTTTGACAATGTAGATAAGGAAAAAGAGGATTTCTTCATCTATCGACCGCAAGTCCAAGAGTTACTAAGAGGATTTAATTCACTTATCATAATTGCTTTCGGCGCACCGTAAGACATTAGCGCCCGGAATGTACTTTACCGCAGGGTTGTCTCATGCAATTGTCAGATTGTTTTAACTTGTTTCTTATAATAGCCAGATTGACTCATTGGATCAATGAAGTTTGAGAAAGGGTGCGCCGTTTGTTTTTGGACCAAGAATCAAGCCTGATGCTTCAGTGGTTGACTGACTGTGTGTTTAGGCTTTTGCGGTGACGTGTTACCAAAAATGTTTTAACTTGTTTTAGGCGATAGTAGCAGTGTGGGATGCAGATGGGGAAGCCATTTTCTAAAAGCCTAACGTGGTCAATAGTAATTATTTTAGTGGTGCTGACAATTCAAGGCTTAACCGGATTCTATGTGAGCACCAATGCAATGTTTCCAACTAGCGTCAGCCATTCCCTAACTGGAATGTATAAGGAATTACAGCAGGCTGGAAATGTCGCACTTTATCATGGATTGTGGGTAATCGTTCTACTAATTTTCTCCATTCTAGTCCTTGTACTCTCATTTAAAACAAAAATACTGAGTGTAACAGTCATTTCAATTCTAGGGTTATTAGCGTTAATCATTGCAACCCTAGGCGGTTTACTGTTCGTATATTCCGGATTCCAAACCGACGCCTACTCTGCTCTAATGGAATATAGCTTCATCGTCGCATGGGTGTTGTACCTTATAGAATTCTATTATGCGTATGTGTATCATACATCATAGAACTCTATTACGCACATTAACCTGGAATAATTTCTAGGTTAGGGGATTAAATTTTAATAACCCAACCCAAAATAAAAAAACGAATTGTTTTCAAATAGAATCATTAGTTAAGATCTGAAGTATGAAGTTACCGTAAAGCCTATTTAGTTGACGAGTTGTTTTGCGGTAGTTTATTGGATTGTTTATGCATATGGGAAGCCTTGTAGTGGCTGTTCTCGGCGCCCCAGGCTACGGGAATAGTCTCGGAAAAAAAGGTACGTCTACAGATATTACCTTGTATGACCTGAAGAGAAACGAGGACATAGTAACCTTCATCGAGCCTACAAGGTATCCTGAGAGGCTGGCTTCCCTATTTTACGCAACCTCCATAGCTAAAAGAGCGATCGTGGTGGTGGATGAACTGAACTCCACCTTAGGGGAGTGCATGGTGATGATTCAATGCTCAGAGATAACAGCAGGTTACATCATCCTCAGAAACTACATTCCGCAGGAGAAGCTTGAACCCCTGATAAAGGGCACAGTCCTAGAGAAGTTCAAATTCATCAAAGACGACCCCGTCGCCCTGAGGGAACATCTTCTCGACGAAGCATCAAAACAGGATTCAGCCATACCCAACTCTGGAACACAGTCTTCGGGAACTGTTGCAGTAGACCATTGCTTTAACGTGAAAGGCGCAGGAACCGTCGTCCTCGGTGTAGTAATGGACGGCACTATCGAGAAACATGAAGAGATGAATGTTCTTCCCGGAAAGAAGGCAGCTCAGATTCGGTCAATCCAGAAACATGATGACGAATTCAACCAAGCTGTAGAAGGTGACAGAGTTGGGCTTGCACTGAAAACGTTGAAGTGAAAGACCTCGACCGGGGAACAGTTCTAACAAATAACCTAATGATCAGGTCAACCACCTCACTGAAAGCCCATGCATTGCTAGTTAGGTATTGGCCTACACCAGTAAAGAGCGGGATGGTCTTACATATCGGTCACTGGA
>CAYYPV010000032.1:0-3192 GCA_964473665.1 uncultured Candidatus Bathyarchaeia archaeon | reverse complement strand
TTGACTTGGATTGAGGCTGTTTGGGTGGTTTGTTTGGTTGCGGACTTCTTAATTGAAAGCTGCCAAGCAACTACGCCTACTGCAGCTAAAACGATGATAGCTATAACAGCTATAGCTGTCATCTTGTTTTTTGATTTACTTTTCGTCTCTAAACCACTGCTCATCCAATGACCCACCGCTAACAAATCTTTCTATATCCCATCACGCCAATTTTATATTAATTGGCTAATTTGACGGGTGAGGTATCGTCGGAAATAGAACTATGTCGGGTTAGGTGTTATCTGGAATAGATATATGCCTTCAATCATTTGTGTCGAAGATACACCTGATCCGACGAGAGTAATAGGCCAATATGGACTGGGTAGAACGGCACCATTCAACTCTGATGCAACAATTATGCTGTCAGGGTTACTGTTAATTTCGGTGCTGGTAAAAACGACGTAACCGTTAGTGCCTATGACTTTTATGGTGTAACCGTTGGCTAGAGATGCATTGCTGCTGCCACCGTTGACGATGTTGTCGTATATTAGTTGATACAGAGCTACTCCCTTCCAGACGTTGCCTGTTTTATCGGTGTAGGTTTGTGGGAAGTGGTTAAAATCCGCCAGATATGCCGCCATGGGTGTGGTCAGATTAGTTGTTGTACCTTGAAAAACAAACTGCCAGTTCTCAATGCTTCCTGTGACTTCAATTGTATCAACCAATTTGCACCAGAAGTGGCCTTCTGTGAGCAATCCTCCTGACGACCCAGTTCCAAGAAGTACTATTCTTAATGGTCCAACATCAGAACTAAAGGCTGTACCATTGTAATAATACGCAAGTACTAGGTTGAATGGCGCCGTAGCATTGACTTGACTTCCAGTTACATTATTATAGGCGACGTAGCCTGTACCGTACACTTGCTGATAAGTATAAACCATTGAATACCCATCCGTACATGTGATGGTCAACGTTTCGCCGCTAGAGATACCGCCGACCAATTTGAGTAGATTCAGAACAGGGACACCAGTGTAACTGCCGTAGCTCTCCATTACTCCACCGCTACTTTCTAGACCTCCGTATCCAGTGTAGGAAGTAAGATTTCCTTCGTCAAGTAATTTTTCCATACTGGTTTGATTCAGAAAAAGTTCATTTCCGTTTGCGCCGATAATAGTCAAATTGTTCGTTGGCGGAACAATGAATGAGGCTGTTTGGGTGGTTTGTTTGGTTGCGGACTTCTTAATTGAAAGCTGCCAAGCAGCTACCCCTACTACAGCTATAACGATGATTACTATAACAGCTATAGCTGTCATCTTATTTTTCGATTTATTTTTCGTTTCTAAACCATCGCTCATCCAATGACCCAGCTAACAATATACGGTTAAGCATATAAAACGTCATGTATATAAAAACATGACGATGGAAATAAAAAATGCCGAAAGTCTCATCAGAAACTGGACTTTGAAAGAAATTACTGAAATGCCGTTGACAGAAGTTCAAACAGTGGCAAACGGCGGAAACGTGACTTATGTCGGGGTAAATCTCTTAGAGTTCTGCAATCAAAGCGGCATGCTCTGGTACGCGGGATTAATTGACGTAATCGGGGCAAGCGGACAGGCTGCGGCTCTGAATGTTTTTCAAGCTTGGAGCAGCACCACTTATCCTCGATATCAGATCTATAATAGGATAATCCTGGCTTTTGCGAAAAATGGAGAATGGATGACAAACGAAACAGATCGGTCCGTTCAGTTAATCGCTCCAGGCTTCGGTTCGTAATATCAAGTGAGTGAAGTTACAGGTATGAGTATTGGTCTGTGAGCTGTATCGATTTCTTGGGCTGTCTCGAATCTGTTTATATTCACAGGAGAGAATATGACGAACTTCCAACAAAGAACAATAGAATCGGAATTTGCTCCCGGTGATTCGCCTGAATTAACTGCAAACTGGACCGACATTTCTATGATAAGCCTTCTCCAAATTGCCAATGTGTCAAATAAAGCTACAATGATAACGGTTCAAGCGATAGACGGGTACCAACAAAACTTACCATTTCAACAAATAGAAGACATGCAAATGTTCATCGGCTTCAAAGAAAACACTACTTATCTCACGCTTTATCAGGGATGGCCGTTCAGACTATTCCTCCCAGTCAACGAGTACAAATGGGGGTATTTATGGATCAAATTTGTAAGCCAAATAATAGTGTCATAAAGAAATCTGTTAAAAGCAGAAAAAACAGTTTTAAACATTCATTTAGACGCATTATCTTTAAGTAAATTTTTGTTAGCAGAATCAAGCTTTAAAATGTTCACCACATCCGCATCCTCTAGGTCATGCCATTCTTTGTATGCATCAGCAACAGCGAAGATAGGCCCAGATCTGATGTTTAGGCAAACAATCTTATCTGAATAAGCTCTTATGAGGTTGATTGCGCTGACAGGAGCTGTTGGAACAGCGACTATTTTCTCTTTTACACCCATTTGTTCTATCGTTTTCAAGGTGGTTAGCATTGAAAAGCCTGATGCCAATCCATCATCGACGATGATTGCTGTTTTATCCTTAAGATCGGGAAAGGGTTTATCGCCTCTAAACTTCTTCAATCTTCTTTTGATAACTCCTTTTTCTTCCACCACGCAACGATCTATGTCATCCCTCGTTAATCCAAGTGAAGCGATGAGAGGCTCGTTAAGGAACATCGTTCCATTCCACGATACTGCCCCGAAACCAACTTCCCTGTTCCATGGGTCGTGTAACTTTCTAGTAATGATGAGGTCCAAAGGAATTTTCAGTCTCTTTGAGACTATGAAGGCTACCTGCACACCACCTGCCGGAATAGCAAGAACGTAAGCTTCCTTATTGCTTTTATACCCCTCTAGTTTTTTGGCTAATAGCTCACCAGCATGGAGGCGATCGTCAAATACATGAATCCTATTCCTAAAAATAGGTTCATCCACTATTTCAGTCATGTTTGATATAACTCAATTATTCATTTTAATTCCGACATGTTTTTACTATTCTCTACAGAACTTTGTGATGAAGTTGTAAGCCTTATCAATGGCATCCCTTAGTTGATCCACTGGAATGCCTGGGACGCCTCAGGAAATGATTATCAGGTCGTTGGTCTGCTGGGTTATCTTCAAGTACACTGCATCTATCTGCGGATATATATCTAAGAGCCTCGAAGCATCGGTCATAACGACTTCTCCGCTAGTC
>CAYYPV010000031.1:0-3222 GCA_964473665.1 uncultured Candidatus Bathyarchaeia archaeon | reverse complement strand
TAATGAAAGTCAATATGCATTAGCCTATGCCACCAGTAGCAACCCAAAATACAGTAATATAACATTTACCGCCCTAAACTATGTTGGATACCTTAATATCAGCATCACAGCTGAATCTAAACCCAACATCTACGTATCGGTTCTCTACACGGCTTCTACAGGAGCTTATAACGGTACAACAAACTTTAACAATGCGTTTTCGCCAGGTTCAACGACTGTTTACACGATTTTACCAGTCATACCGGGAACCACTATTACAGTTTTAGTTGGGAACAATGTAGCTGGGGGTAATGCCCCCAAGCCTCCAGCAGAGGTTTCGGAGATCGTTACCATCGTCTATCACTATTAAAGATGCTCAATTACTCCCTCTATTTTGACTCAAAACTACATCACGAATTTTTTAATAAAATCTGCATTCCCGAATGATTAAGTCAATATAATTAGAAACAAGATTTTTCAAACAGTATCAAGGTACGATGCAGAAAAAATAAGGAATAATTTGATTATTTTATTTGATAAAAATCAGTCAAATTGAGTAAGCTTATTTTTTTCTTTTTTTACTTTTTCATTTGTTTTACAGGTTGTCCAGAAAGACTTGTTAAAGCGGATTGTAAATAACGTTCGCAGCCCCTCAATAAAATCGATGTTATTACGCCTCCGAGGCCTCCGAATATGAAGTATGATATCATAGCCACTCCAAAACCAATCAATATCAGATGCATCTTACTCATACCCAGTACAATGAATAGAGAATAGTGAGCAGCCAATTTTGACAGGTTTCCAGCGGAGCCTATAACAAAACCGACGATAACGTTCTTCATATATCCTCTGAATGCTAATGCTAAGAGATCAATCACAAAACCCATCAGTAAATACTCTAAGAACGCAAATGGACCAATAGCCTCAAGACCAGCGCTGCCTATCAGAATTCCTGCTATAAAACCAATATATGTCGCTGAACCCAGCTTCTTAACAACACCCGCCCCGAAGATTATTGGAATCACCCAATAGATGCCATGACTTCCAGGTATAGATATAGGGAAGTGGAAAAAATCCAAGATGAAGCTAAGTGCACCCATAACTGATAAGAAGGCAATTTGGCGCGCTGAAAAATGAATGCCGTGCATACTGGGTCACCTCAAGTGCTTGATTTTAAGTTCAATGCAAAGTTATATGACAACGTACCATCCATCGCCACCATAAGTATCAAATCATCCTTCAACGAGTTACCCGTATCCGTCAAATTGAACTGTTCAGCCCCCTACCAATCGCCCATAACTCTAACCGTTATTTCCTATAAGCATATCGTAAATAGATAAGAATTTAACCCCCCTTTTTCCAATAAATTAAGATTACGGTTAAAGTACCAAGAAGTGGTAAAATGAGCAGCATAGTATTCGTTGCAGTTGATGATACCGATATAAAAGGCAGCCCAGGAACAGGTCACATAGCCAGAGAGTTGGCTAAGAACTTAGAAGACCTGAAACTAGGCGTCTCCTTAGGCATAACCCGCCATCAACTACTGGTAGACAGCAGGATAAAGTACACATCTAAGAACAGCTCCAAATGCATCGCTATGAAAACAGATGCGACAGTTTCAAATTTCTATGAACCCAGCCTAAAATTCGTCACGAACTGTCTACAGCAAGGAGCTGACCCTGGACTCTGTATCTGCAGAAAAGAAGATGTTAACGACGAAATCATAGACTTTGGAATAATGGCTACAAGGGCAGTTCTTCAAAAACAGGACGCCGTCGATCTCGCCAAGAAAAACAACATATTCCTGAAAGAGATCGGAGGAAGCGGTGACGGAGTGATAGGCGCTCTTGCTGGAGTAGCTCTCAGGAGGAAAGGTGACAGCGGACGCTTCATCGAATTGAAAGGCATCCGCGACATACATGGCTTGGTTACAGTAGGTGAAATAAAGCAACGCACTGACATAGATTACGTTCAAAACGTGCAAGGAAAAGTTTTAGACAACCGAGAAATTGTTGACAGCAAAGACTGGCTTCGCCCCTCTCTATTTCATGAAAAAGCCGTTCTAATTGTTGAGCCAATAAATGGCCAGAATGGAGAAAGATTGTGGCTATCAATTGAAAAAGGAGTAGGCGACAAGTGGACCAACGGCAATAAATAAAAGCGCCCAAATTCGCCAGACATCCCTTATTGAACCAGTTTATATTCGCTCAAAATCGTATCTATTTATAAACCGATTAACCTATTTGATATTAAAAATTAACTTGGTTTTACATTAGACGCTATTATTCTTCTTTACACTAGGACTAAAGCGCAATGAAATACGACGAGCTAGATACAAAAATCCACCAACGAAAATCGAAATAAATATTCCTTGACCTAGATTATACAACAAGCCCTCATGGTCTATGAAATTGGAGAATACACCGAAACCTAGGAAAGCAGCTATCATGTAAATTATGATTACTTGTTTTGAAAGCCA
This sequence comes from uncultured Candidatus Bathyarchaeia archaeon, assembly GCA_964473665.1. Lineage (GTDB taxonomy): Archaea > Thermoproteota > Bathyarchaeia > RBG-16-48-13 > CAYPFQ01 > CAYYPV01. The sequence goes on along the minus strand of CAYYPV010000031.1, from coordinate 764 downwards.
GTTCAACTTATTCTTCGGCAGCTGAGAGGAAGACATTCAATTTTCCCTACGATAGTGCTACGGGCGGCTTATATTTACATCCTCTTTGCAGTTTGTAGGCGTGCATACATGTGTTCTAGAATGGTGCGGCTGGCGGGATTCGAACCCGCGTCACCAGCTTGGGGAGCTGACATCTTAACCACTGGACCACAGCCGCAGCTAAATGAACAAAAGTGTCCGAGTTAAAAATAAATTATGGTTTGCCGGATAGTCAGTTGACATCATTTGAGTAGAAGAGAACTGTAAAGCTGCGTTATTTGGTCTCCAACTCTCTCTAGTGAGTGAGGGTAAACCATTTTTCTTGACTCTTCACCCATTTTTCTTTCAAGGTCCACGTCACTCAATATTTGTATTGTTTTTTCAGCGAAATCATCAACATCCTTAGCGGTGAAGCCGTTCCGCCCATCCTTAATGAGCTCACCTAAAACACCGCTGTGTGCAGCGACTATGGGTTTACCTGTTGACATGGCCTCAAGAACCGCTAAGCCCTGCGTATCGGTTTGTGACGAAATAATGAACATGTCAGCTGCTGCGTAAGTACTAGGAAGAAGATTGTTTGGAAGCTGACCGGTGAAAACGAAGTTTCCGTTAAGGTTCATTTTGTTTACAAGAGAAATCAACTCATCCTTAGCCGGCCCTTCACCTGCGACTACAATTTTCACATTTCTATTTTTTTTAACTATAATCGATGCTGATTCGACTATGAACGGTATGTTTTTCTCAGC
>CAYYPV010000030.1:0-12264 GCA_964473665.1 uncultured Candidatus Bathyarchaeia archaeon | reverse complement strand
CCTGATTTGGAAAACATACGCGGACGCGGCGCCGCTTCAGGACGATATACCACTAAAATGAGTTACTGCATAATTCTCTTCAACTTTTCAACGTACGAAGCTAATCCCTCTACATCCTTCACATCGCGTTTGACTAAGTTTTCAAGTGCCTTCCAGTAAAACAGATTCGGCTTAACTTCCAACTCCTCTAAACAGTTCGCCACAATTTTAGCCAACTCAGCACCACGTCTATCAAAATCAGTAAGGATAACCGCTTCTTTCTTTGTTTTGATGGCCTTTAGCAGATCCAGCGTACGCTTCCTGGAAGACTTAACGCAAATTATAGGCGCATTCACTCCAAGCTCTTGCAATGCAGTGGAATCTTTTTTTCCTTCAACAATTATCGGTACATCCTCTCCGCTAACTGCTATTAGCCTATCCAATAGACGCATTAAAGCCTCATATTTTGTCTCTAAACTTTTCACTGAGTTTCCTACCACGCAAAAATTTAACGGGTAACTTCCATTTTCTTCATTTTCTCTAAAGTTTCTGGATGCTGTTTGAAATAATCTCTAACCGGTTTCAGAATTGTCACTAATGCCTCAGAAACACCATTCTTCAAATCTAACGGATGGACTTCACTCTTTACATACGCCTTCTCTAGGGTTTCATATACTTGAAATTCAGCTAGACCGCCATAAGCTGAGGGTCTAGGAATTTTCAACTCTCCATTCCAGACAAATATCACATTTTTAGCTATTTCTAAGACTGGATTATTCTCTGCGCTTTTAAGAGGGCAGAATGCGTTATGAATTTTTTCGCGGATTTCATCTGGGCTATCATGAATGAAAATACAGTTAGTAGGAATACTCTTAGACATTTTTGCGGTTATCTGAGTATTTATTCGCTGATTCTCATCAAACTTTGTCTTAACTTTCTTTTCTAAACCGCTCAATCCCATCAAAAGAGGAGTGTGGACACAAACAGGCTTCTTCCATCCAAGTTTTTCACCTACGTCCCGCGCCAACATATGCGCCTTTCTCTGATCTATCCCTGCGCAGGCGACATCAAGATCCATTTGAAATATGTCAGCCGCCTGCATGCAAGGATAAAAAACCCAAGCAGTTTCAATATTTTTTAGAGCTATCTCTCTACCCATTATAGGCAGACTTCTCCACACTCTGCTAAGAGAAGCATTTTTAGCTATTCGAATAGCCCTCTCCCAATAGCTTCTGTCATTAACCAAATCTGAAGCCCATAAATACCTAACTTTATTCGGTTCAATTCCAACCGCCGTAAAACATTGCTTGAAGTATTCGCCAGCAGTTCTGATGTTTTCCATATCTCCGCCGAGTTTATTATTAATCCAAGAATGCCAATCAGCCAAAAAAATAGTAAAATCGAATCCAGCAGCAACTAAATCCTTAATTTTAGCACCGCAAACGAAACCCATACCTAAATGCATGAATGCGGGTGAACGTCTAGAAGGCGTTCACTGTCCGCTACACTCGAAACCCCAATATGCTTTAGGTTTATGGTTGACTTCAAGTAAGGATTTTAGCTCTTCATTTGTCACAACTTCTTCAGCATTCCTCGTAACAAGGTCCATCTTATCATTCAGGTCCAATCTTTCACCTCACATCATTAGAGAAGTTAGTATTTGGTGCACTTTAAAAATTCATCATATCGGTGGGCGACTGTGTCCCAACGTGACTAACGCCACAGCCTCACAGATAGGGCTTAACGCCCCACTTAACCGGGCTCTCTCTTCACGCGGGTTTACGAACGCCCACCGCCCCGTCAATCACTTTTTCGCATACGCGATGTCCCACGTGTGGGTTAACTCCAATCCTCATTGAAAGACCAGACGTCACATCTCTTTTGGATCCGTCTACGCGGGTTTAGATTAACGGGGATTCAGCGACTTTAGTGTCGCCAAATAATAGGGGCTCAATTGCTTAAATTAAACTTTTTTAAAATCCGCCGCGATTTAAAAAATTAAACAACAAAAAATTACGCCACTCAGTATCACTTTGATTTCATCTTAGCCTAAATTAGTGCACTAAGTGTAAAACATCAATTAGGAAATGAGGGGAAACACCTCATCAACTACATATGATACGAATTCACGTTCGTCCACCTTGCCAAATACAGCTACGATTCCATTCCTAGTTATACCAACAATAGTGCCATATTTCTTTGACTTTACCACCATGTACCAAATGTCTCCATGATTTGAATAGTCCGTGTAGAGGGCTGTATCTGCTAAGCTTGGGCCGGCTAATGATAGCTTAGCAATGTTTGGAATGTCGACGTTGTCGAACCATATGAGCTTGGTACCTTCAGGGTTTTCTTCATGAAAGTGCTTCAGGACGTCCTGTTGGATTCTTGCTTCCACTATGTATCCGGTTTTTATGAATAGGATTTCGCTGAACTGGTTAGCTATTCTATTGGCCTGCAGCTTTTTCTCCAAAATAAGGAGCAGGATTCTACCATTATGTTCTGCGAATATGAACGGTGCCTCGGTGGTCATCATTGTTGGGACTAATTCTCCATGCTGCGGAATACCTATCACTTTATCCTGTATGAAAACCCCTTGAAGCATATGTAGCCTCATATCCAGTTTATGAATAGCAGTCATCAGTTTGAAACGACGGTTTTCCTCTTCATAGTTTTCTTCCCTTCTAAAGTCTCTAAGTTTTTCCGCAATTCGATTCAAATCCAAGCTTTCTTGCAGTTTGAAGATTTTTCCAGCTATAACCATTTTAAGCCATCGCTCTCTAAAGAAAAACCTCATTCATAGACCTTAAATGTATGTTTATGCGCTATCTTCTCCGTTATTTTCCAGGGTAAAACCGGTTTGTTGTGACGAAAATGCTTTCGAAAAGCAATTCAAAAAATATACTTCCATTTATTAACGAGGTTAGTTTAGAAAATTTCATGTCCTACGAGTATGCTAGAATACCGCTGAAAAAGGGCTTAAACCTTATTTGCGGTCCAAACGGAGCTGGAAAATCATCTATCTTATTGGCTATTTCAGTCGCATTAGGACAGGCGTATACCGAACGCTCACGTAAATTAAGCGACTTAATTAGACGAGGCAAAGATATTGCCAGAATAACTTTAACCTTCAATAACGCCCCTCAAGGGGGCAAAAGGCCTCTACCTAAGTTTCATTCTGATAAATTTGTGTTATCTCGTTTTTTGAAGAAGGATGGCACATACTGGTACGAGGTTAATTTCCACGAAGCAAATAAGGACGACGTCTCAAATCTACTGAAAGATTTTGGGCTTAACCCAAACAATCTTCTAATAATTATGCATCAAGGAATGATTGAAGACTTCGTTATAACAACTCCGCAGCAGAAGTTAAGGATGATCGAGGACGCTGTGGGATTTAAAGCCTACCGCGATATGATTTTTGAGGCTCAGAATAAGCTAACAGGGCTGTTAAGTGAAGAAGAGTCTATCTCAAGCCTCCTGGAGAACGCTGAACAAACCCTTACTCATTGGAAAGGAGAATATGAAAAATATCTGAGAAGAAATGAGCTCTTGAAGAAAAAAAGTTTCCTTGAAAGAGAGCTCGTTTGGTCACAGGTTATTAAAAAAGAAAAGGCCCGTCAGGTCTTAGAGGATAAAATTCGACGGGGAACCCTAAAATTGACGGATGTAATGAAAAAAATTCATGAAGCGAAAGTTTCTATTACCGAATTCCAGCAAGCTCTTGATACATTAACTCTCGAGCAAAGAAAGCAGTTTTATGCTCTCCTAAGCCTAGAAAAAGAGAAGGCTGAAGCTGAAACAACCATACGTCTTTTAAACAGTGTAATTAGTAGGCTGGAAGGAGAAAAATCGCTACTAGATCTATTAAACAGCTATATTAACAAAATTAAATCTCAACTTGAAGACTCTGAAAAAAGCGCCATGGGATTGCAGAAGAAAATTGCCACCACGCAATCCAATCTAGGAAGAACTGAGAAGAATCTTAGTTCCGCTATGGAGAAATATATTAACGAACGAATTATGGAGGCGTCTCTAGTTTTTCATAAGGAATCTTTGGAAGACGAGATTGCTGACTATAATCGGGATAATGATGAAGCGGGGAAAGAGCTTACCGAATTCACTAAATTAGCCAAGGAAATAGGTCCCAGAGTGAAGACCGAACGCAATCCAATAGAGGTCTCTGAAGAAGAGAAGATTACAAATGCCTATCTAACATCCCTTGGAGAAGTTTCTGCAGATGCAGAGAAAATGTACAAACATTACTCTGATCTTTATAACGGATTAAAGGAAAAGCTTACAATTGTATCAGAGAATAGACAAAAAGCTCTCGAAGAAATCGAAATAAGAAAAAGCACTTGGAAAAAGTCTCTTCAAAAACTTCTTGATGAAGTAAACCCTGTATATAACCAAATTTTGTCCAACATGGACGCTATTGGAAGAGTTAGGCTAATTAATTTAGAAGACATCGAGGTCGCAGGTTTGGAGCTTTCCGTAGGTTTCAGGGGATCTGAACCAGCCATACTCGACGCCTACACGCAAAGCGGAGGTGAAAGAAGCGTAGCAGTGATGGCCTTCCTCTTGGCATTGCAACAACACATTCAATCCCCCTTCCGTGCTGTAGATGAATTTGATATTCACATGGATCCAAGAAATAGAGGAGCCATCTATCACATTTTGGTATCGTCTCTCAAAGGGAACATGGAAATTCAACAGATAGTAATAACGCCCAGTCCAGTCACCTTTGTTGATGAGAATGTACACATAATAACTGTTCAAAATGTACGGGGCGCTTCGGAAGTAAGGACAGTGGGGCCTATTGTACGCGCCTAAAAGTAAAGCTGAACAAAGCTACCTGCTTCAGATAATTGAGTTATGTCAAATGGTGGGCCAGAAAGGAGTTAATCCATTCGAAGTTGATGTAAAGGAAATTCTTGAAAAGTTGAGTGAACAACTGCCAGCCTGGAAACTGCCAGAAGAATTTGTTTTAGATGTAAAAACATTAAGCGAGATTGCAGAAATTATTAAGTTGCAAGGCGACTGGGTTAAACATCAGTCCTCCTCGCTTTATGTTGACTCCCTTCTAGTAGCATTAAAGATTCGAATGCTTGACATTAAGTCTCTTGCCAACGCCTTTGCAAAAGCTTGGCATCCAACAGTAGCTGTAGAGCAGTTCTCTCAAGAGAGACTGAAAAACGCTGTTGAGTACTGGAACCACCTTTTGCCTCTTGAAGCAAGATTTTGGCGGCTGCCTTACAAGCAAGTTCCTCTTACATTTACCAATCTAAACGATCTATTCAAGATGGGGCTTCTTTCAGAAAAGGAGTTCAATGACCTTTTAGAATCCTACTGGGAAGATCTTATTAAAAAAACTGGAGAAAAGAAAGAAATATCCTATTGGGATTTTATTTACGCTGAAGATTATGAAAGCGCAGTGTTTAGAGCTTACTTAACAAGCTTTCTCGTTACATACGGCTACGCAACTCTTAAAGTAGAGCCCATAGAGGGTAAAGTATTCATCGTTCCATTTAGGCAACCCACTCGCTCCTCGGCTGGAATACAAATTTCCACAATCCCTATCTCAATCGACTATGAAACTTGGAAGAAAATTAAGGAGACAAAAAGTGGAAATGGCGAATAAAGAAACCGAGGAAGCTGCATTATACGCTCGAAAAGTACGTAAAGCAGCCCAGATGATATTTTTCCAGAGGCATAGAATACCCGGCGTTAAAGGATGGGAGCTGAAGAAGGCATTAGGGCAGGACTATATGAAAATCATCGAACTATTAGGCATTGAGCTAGATAAACTCGGCTTCCAAGTTAGAATACTATTAGAAGAGGGGGAAACGACTAATCCGACTGAAGAGCAGTTAGAAAAAGCGAGATTTTTAGTCATCCTCAAGCAGCCTGTAGGATCTCCCGAAGCAGTTACTGCAGGTTGGAGAATTGACGACATTGCGATGTTAGCCGCCTCCGTAGCTTACATAATTTCAAGACAGGGAAAGGTTCCTAGAAAGGAGATGGAGAAAGTTCTCAGTGAGAAATTTCCTGCATGGAGAATAGATATCAATTTAGAGCGGTTTATACGGCGGGGATACTTAGCTCAAGACGACGAAGAAGTGCTAAGCCTAGACTGGAGAGCTAGGGCTGAAATCGATCAGAAGACATTGGTAAGCCTTATGCTAGGCGGAGAAGCCCGAAAAGATGAGCCATAGCCAAATTAGCCTAATGGTTATAAGTACTTAGATCGATAGCCATTTTTCAAATTGCTTAATCGTCTCAAATCTCAGATTTACATGCTCTATTATCCATGGGCTTGGATTTTTCAGTCTACTTATAACAACCGTATTCTTTCCTTTTTGTTTTGCATAGAAAAGCTCCATAAGTGTACCTGCTGAAAGTCTTGGTAAATACGCTACTAAGAGGTCGGATTTTTCTATGTCCTTTAGGTCGCGTTGAATGAACTTGCGCGGCGGCACATTGTTCCACCATTTTCGATATGGTACATGTCGATATAGCACTCTTTCTCTTTTCCAGGGGTCGATTACTTTATAGCCATTTTCGGTAAGAATTTTTGCCAATATTTTTCTGTAGCCTTGCTTTGTTTCAAAACCTTGAATTGGTCCAGATATGAACGCTGTTTTTAGTTTCTTTTTCATTCTTCATTCTTCTTTCATTCATGTAATTATTGTATCATCATCAGAAATCAAATTATGCCAACTAAGAAATTTGGATAATGTTTAAACGGATTCTTCCGAATCATTCAGTCGAAACCCTCGTCAAAAATTACTATATTTCTCATGTTATGTTTTCACATATCCTCACGCTAATTCATAAAAATAATTCCATTTTGTTTTTGCTATTTGTTTCTGCGAGTTATTCACTAAGAATTATTATGTCTCGAAAATAGACATTTCACGTTAGGATACGCCTTCCGCCTCATATGAATTTTCTAGTGCCTAGCACCACGTAAGTCACTATGTCGATCTGATCTATCTATTTTGATTCAGTAGGATGCTCTTTTTATGCTAATCCAAGTTTTTCACTGTACGCTTAATCATCGGAAAAAATAGAGGTAATCGAGGAGAGAATTTAGGCTATGTTTTACACTCAGGCAATTGATGCATCTATGTTTGAGTTAGGCTATAGCTGTTTTTCATTTAGGCTTTCCAATTACTCTGTTTAGTTTAGTTCCGCATTTGGGGCACTTAGCTTGAGCCATGTTTCTCTCGCCGTGCTTTGTCTTGTATACGACTGTGTCGTATTTGTCTACGTTAACCTTTTCTCTGCACTTCACACAATAAAATTCCATTTCGCTCACCTCTTAGGCTAATATTAATTTGTTTTTAGGTTAAGGTATTTTAAGCTATATGACTGTTTGCCTTATATTTGCAACAGAAAAGCGGGGTATCTTGCTGGAAACACGTAAGTATAAGGCTGAAATTGTTCTCGATAGGCTTTCAAGAATTTACAAAGTATCTTGGAGGCCTTCACGTGATGACTTTGACATTTTAGTCTCAACCGTACTCTCTCAAAATACTAACCGTGAGAACACTCAAAGAGCGTTCAGTCGTTTAAAGGAGAAAGTGAAAAGTTTTGATGAGCTAAGTAAAATTGATGAAAAGAAGCTGCAGAATCTAGTGAAGCCCGCTGGACTTTACCATGTTAAGGCTAAGCGCTTAAAGGGGCTTGCTAAGATTATTATGGAAAGGTATAACGGTAGTCTCGATTCCATTCTTAATAAAAGTCCTGAAAGAGCTAGAAAGGATTTGTTGTCATTGGAGGGTGTCGGCCCGAAAACTGCCGATATTATCCTACTTTTTAAGAAGGGTGAACCAGTTATTCCAGTTGACACTCATATTTTTCTGATTTCTAAGAGATTAGAATTAGCTCCAGCTGAGGCGGATTATGAAGGAGTTAAGAGAGCATTGGAGAAGGGAATCCCCTCTAAGAAACGCGAGAACGCGCATCTTGTGCTGATCGCTTTTGGTAGAGATACTTGTAGGGCGCGTAGCCCCAAATGTCCTGTTTGTCCAGTTAAGGATCTTTGTAATTGGTGGAAAGGAAAAGTAGATGTCCCATGATGCATTTTCTTCAATAATAAGAAATTAGATTGTGCCCATTTCCCAACTTTTCAAATACTTTATCTGCTCTTTCGATAGAGAATCTATCTTAATACCCATGGCATCAAGCGCAAGACTTGCTACGTTTTGGTCTATTTGTTCAGGTACACTATAGACTTTAGGCTCCAGTTTACTTCCATTTTTTGCAAGATATTCTGCGCACAGAGCTTGATTAGCAAAAGACATCATCATAACTTCTGGCGGATGGCCTTCAGCTGCAGCCAAATTGATAAGTCTTCCCTCTCCAAGAAGGTAAATGCACCTTCCATCTTTGAGTCTATATTCCTCAACATGCGGGCGTATTCTTCTTTTTGAAGCAGTCATACTCTCAAGGTCTGATACTGAAATCTCAACATTAAAATGCCCACTATTTGCAAGTATCACACCGTTCTTCATTTTTAGCATATGCTCTTTTCTTATTACATTTATGTCCCCAGTGACCGTGACGAATATGTCTCCTATTTCAGCAGCTTTACTCAGCGGCATCACCATGAAGCCGTCTAACGCAGCTTCAAGAGCTCTCACCGGGTTAACTTCACTAATTATCACATTTGAACCCATACCTTTTGCACGCATAGCTACACCTCGCCCGCACCAACCGTAACCAGTTATTACGAAGTTTTTGCCAGCAAGAAGAATACTGGTTGCGCGAAGTATTCCGTCAATTGTACTTTGGCCGGTGCCATATCTATTATCAAAAAGATACTTTGTGTAGGCATCATTCACTGCTACTAATGGATATTTCAGAGCTCCAGCTTCAGCCATCGCCCTTAGCCTTATTACGCCCGTAGTCGTTTCTTCCGTTCCGCCAATTACATTTTTAAGAAGCTCTGTTCTTTTTGTGTGAAGGGTTGTCACCAAATCAGCCCCATCGTCAAGAGTTATCTGCGGTTTATATTGCAGAGTATTTTCAATACATCTATAATATTCATCCGTCGTTTCCCCACGCCAAGCATAAATATTCACACCTTCATCAGCCAACGCGGCTGCAACTTCGTCCTGAGTTGAAAGAGGATTAGAGCCGCAAAGAGCAACGTTAGCTCCACCAGCAGTTAATGTTCTTACAAGAGCACCAGTTTCCTTTGTAACATGCAAACAGGCGCCAATGCGAATATTTTTTAAAGGTCGCTCTCTTTCAAACCGTTTCCTAACATTGAGAAGAACCTGCATATGAGATTCAGCCCACTCAATTAATAATCGTCCCTGAGGCGCTAATTTGACATTTTTAACTTCATAATCAGCTGGCAAGATCTAACCCTCCTAACTATAAGCTTGGATATTATCTGTTACTCTACTAATTAAATTCCAAGTACGCCACGTATCTGCCTTAATTCCTCCAAAGAGTATTCTAAGCCAAAGTATTTCGTGAAACGATCGTAAAATGCAGGTTTATTTGGAATGCCCTCCTGCACGCCCTCTACCTCCCAAATGTATGAACAAACAATAAGCCCCGCTCTTACACATGTCTCTAAATCAAAGCCTCTTTGGTAAAAAGCCAAGAAACCAGCTGCAATTCCATCACAGCAGCCTACACTATTTCCCTTTTTGTCAAGAGGTATTGGGCCGACCTGATCTACGTCACCTTTTCGAGTAAATATTTTGGCTAATCCATTAAATTTGTCTTCGAGAATTATCACTTCAGGAAAATTTGTTTTTGTAGCACTAAATATTTCTTCAACGTTTTTAACTTGAAATGCGTCACTTACCTGTTTTATTTCCGCGGTGTTGCCGAAAATAACTTTCGTTAAAGGCACTGTTTTCATTAAATAATCAGGGGAAACCCCGTACGACCCAATGTCCATTATTACTTCTTTTTTCATGTCGCTCGCTGTAATAACCACATCTTCCATGAATGGGCGTTCAGACGTAGTAATAAATACTGCATCAACTTTAGCGAGAAGTTCCCTCGGCGCTGGGCGTGCCACTTCAAGGTAGGCAGCGCCTGAAATATCGTCTATATAGTAAAAATCAATACCTGTTGGATCCTTGCAGCAAATAATAGTGGGCATCTCTTTATCTACAACTTGAATTGCATCTGTGCGATAAATTTCAGGTGCGTATTTCTGCTCTAAGTACTTTCGCATCTGGTATTGGTTTTTCCACATCTCAACTGGAACCATAACTTTAAGCAACTCCATTTTTACTCCAGACTTTACTAGATGGCTCCAATAGCCTCCGTCGAAGAATCCTGGATAGGGTTTGTCCAAATCATTCCCAAAAACTGTTATCAGCCTTACATCTCCGCCTAATCTAGACACTCCATAGGCCACATGAGGAGCGCGTCCACCGTAACTATAGTAGATTGGTTGGATAGCGTGCTGTTCAAGCGTCGTTAAGACTTTTTCAATGTTCCATTCGGATCCGTAAAATTCAGGTATTTTAGAGTAGGCTATAGTTTTCCGAAGAAACTTTTTGAACGGGTCAGGCAATTTTTCTACAGAATCTATTTTTATTTGAACATCTTTACCTGGTGACCCTGAAACCGCTAGACTTCGCATTTATAAACCTCTTCTGTTTTTATACGAGAATTCTTTAAGCTAATCAACCTGAGCTATATTAACTGTTTCAAATTTATCTACACCATAGGGCTGATAAATAGCTACATTTAACATAAAGTATGATGCTGAAAAAGGTTGATGCTATACATGCCCCCCGCAAAAGAATACGAAAAACTTCTTGAAAGAGCTAAAAAGCTTCTACCTGAAGAGACACGTAAATTTGAGCGGCTTGAGCTACCTAGACCAATCTGCACAGTAGTCGGAAACAGGACAATTTTACAGAATTTTAAAGAAATCTGCACAGCAATAAATCGAGATCAACAACACGTCTTACGATTCCTATCCAGAGAAATGGCTACAGCAAGCTCCATAAGTGGTGCACGGGCTACATTCCAAGGAAAATTTAGCGAAGAATCACTCAAAAGATTGCTTGACAGATATATCCAAGAATTTGTCACATGTCCAGTCTGCAGTAGACCTGACACAAAGATGGAGAAAAGGGATAGAGTGCTTCTTCTCATCTGCGAGGCATGCGGAGCTGCATCCCCGTTAAGAGTAATTTAGAGAGAGGAAAATCTTGACCGATGTTTACGTAAACGTGATGCAGCATGGACGGCAGTTGCTCGTCGCTGCATGTGATGCAGAAATTTTAGGAAAGAAGTTAAAAGAAGGAAAAATAATCTTCGAGGTGCGAGAAAGATTTTACAAGGGTTCACGAATGAGAGTTGAAGAGGCGATTACTCTTATCCGGGACGCTACCATAGTTAACATAATTGGGTCAAACATAGTGACGAATGCTATTAAGGCTGGACTAGTGCATCCTGAAGCAATTTTGCTTATTTCCGGGGTGCCGCACGCGCAAATCGTCAAACTATGACTTTCCTATACTTGTTTTATGCATCATACTTTTTAAAAACAAGTTCACCTATTTTTATTGGAATTAATCAAGGGTCAGGTTTAAATATCTGATACGATATGTTGCATTAGATATTTTGAGACGGTGCCTTAAGAATTAACAAACAAAATGCGGGGAAATATGAATTGAGCGGCGATGCTTTAGTGGTTAAGGGATTAACCAAGGTCTTCAACCATAATCTTGTAGCCGTAGACCACGTTGATTTCACAGTTAAAGATGGAGAAATCTTCGGATTCCTAGGACCCAACGGCGCTGGAAAAACAACGACAATCAATATGCTCACAACTTTATTGAAACCAACCGATGGGGATGCTACTGTTTGCGGCCACGACATAGCTAAGGAGCCGAATGAAGTTAGAAGATCCATAGGTGTTGTTCCGCAAGAATACACTGCAGACGAAGACCTGACAGGCCTCGAAAATATACTCCTTTGCGCCGACTTATACGGTATCCCGCGAAAAATTTCGAAACAACGTGCTGAAGAGCTCCTCAAACTTGTTGAATTAACCCAATTTAAGGACAAGACTGTATCAACCTATTCAGGAGGCATGAGAAGAAGACTTGAGCTTGCCTGCGGCTTGATAAATAGACCAGTTCTTTTCTTCCTCGACGAGCCAACATTGGGACTGGATGTTCAAACAAGAGCAGCCACATGGGAGTACATCAAATTGCTCAAAAAGGAAAATGATATGACCGTATTTTTAACAACCCACTACTTGGAAGAAGCTGACAACCTGTGCGACCGAAT
>CAYYPV010000029.1:0-4909 GCA_964473665.1 uncultured Candidatus Bathyarchaeia archaeon | reverse complement strand
ACCGACTTTTATGGAGACACCGTTGAGCACCGTAACCCCGGTCGGATAGGTGTAGTGAATATCATTGACTTCTATCATGACTTAACGTACTCCTCAGAAGTCCTGCGGCTTCATCCACCGTTACCGGAATATCCGTTAACTTTACTCCTTCACTGAGAAGCGCTTGATAGAGGCGTGTCACCTTAGGTATGCCGATTCCGTATATTTCATCCTCATTAAGATTCAATATCTTCTTCGGTTCTCCGTCAAGTTTGATCTCCCCCTTATTCATGATTATTACTCGGTTAGAGTATGCGGCAACAAGATCCAACCTGTGCTCTACGAGAATTATTGTGATTCCCAGTTCTCTGTGAAGCTTATACACAACATCAAAAATCGTTTTCGCAGCAAGCGGATCCAAGAAGGATGTCGGCTCATCTAGAACTATGATTTCCGGCTTCATCGCCAAAATCGAAGCTATTGCTACACGCTGCTGTTGTCCCCCTGACAATTCATACGGGGCTGCCTCCCATAGACTTCTAATTCCAGTCATGTCAAGAGCCCACTCCACTCTATTTTTAATCTCTTCACGCGGCAAACCTAGATTTTCAAGCCCAAAGGCTACATCTTTCTCCACCGATAACGCGAATAGCTGGTTTTCAGGGTTCTGAAATACAAAGCCCACATGCTGAGCTAATTTGAACGTGGGGGTTTCCTGTATGGACAGCCCAGCTACGCGTGCATCTCCTGTAAGTTCACCGTAGTAAAAATGCGGAATCAATCCGTTGAAACAGCGGCATAATGTTGTTTTACCGCATCCGCTAGGCCCAGTTAAAACAAGGAACTCCCCTTTGTTAATTGTTAGGCTCACATTCTTTAAGGAGGGATTTGTGGACCCAGGATAAGTGTAGGTTAAGTTATCTACTTCAATAATTGACACGTCAATACCTCCCGATAATGGCTGAGGGCTAGCGTTTCATTTAAACGTAGCTACGCAAAAAAGAGTGAATACATCTTTCGCACAGAATCCACGAATGCACAACTGTTTGATCCAAATACCTCCATGAAAGTTTACTCAATTAATCATTCTTATTGCTCTTTGAATTAACACCAGCGAATTCCCTTAACGTTCTTTCAGCAGCCTGAAGTCCCTTATCCACCGCCGCATCAATTAGTTTCTCAACATCAACATTTTGAACTAAAGGAGAAAACTCTACATCAATATCAACATTCACAACAAACGGTTTTGAAGCAAGAATGTCCACGGTTATATCTAAATCCACGATTTTATTTTTAGAAACTTTAGAAAAAATAAAACGCCTAGCAGCATTCTCCGCCGCTTCACACACTTTTACAACTTGTTCAGATGATAAATTAATCAAGCCGATGCTTTCGGCCAATTAATTTCCCACCTTCAAAAAAATAAGATCACTCTGAAGGTGTAGATGTGGATTCAGGCGATTGTTTTAAGCGTTCTTGAATTGATTGCGACAGCTCGTTAAGCTTCACACGAGTTCTTTCTTCTTGTTTCACTAGAACGTTGACCCTGGTTTTTAAAAGCTCTTTCCGCTCTGATAACTCCTTCATAATACCCGGTCTATCCGCCTTAACAAGCAAACTTCCAATTGACTTATAGATAATTGAATCATCCGTAAGTTTTTCAAGTTCACTAAATGCTCGCTCAGAATCAGATAACTCTAATTCCAGCTGCTGCTTCTGATTTAATACCACCTGAAGAGTCTGCTGCAGTTGCTGAAGCTTCGCTAACTGTTCTTGAAATTGCGGTGGAATAGACGCGCTCATACCATTTTCAACCTCTAAATTTGCTTTATATTAACATCAACGTGCCATTAATATGCCTAATGCTTTATTGCCACAAAAGATGTCACTTCAGGATAGAATTCTTTCCGGGCAAGTGTAGATTTCAATTTCAGGTTCATCAGCTAGAGAAGCCAGAGTAATCCCGGTATTTTTTGCTACAATTATTCCCGAATTAATTGGGCGTGCAAGCGAAACTATAATGGGAATTCCCGATCTAGAAGCTTTAAGAACCATATCCGCGGGCTGTCTACCCGAACTTATTGATACACAGTGCGAAAAATTCGCTTTCTTAGTTAACGCCAACCCAATAGCCTTATCTGTAGCATTGTGACGGCCAACATCTTCAGCGAACGCAACAAGCCTACCATCCTCAAATATTACTGAGACGTGCACCCCTTTGGTTAACTGGTGAAGCTTCGCTAATTCATTAAATTTCCGAACCATCCTTACTACATCATCAACCTTAATCTTATAATCCGACTTTATGGGCGGTCCCCCCTTCTCATAGATCGCCCTCATAAACTTAACCGCGGACATTCCACAGGACGAAGTCATTATCCTAGTGGCTCCTACTGCACGAAGATTCTCTTTCTCTACAGGGGCCTTTGTTATCACATTAACGTTATCCCCACTCAATTTAGCACTTCTAACATCTTTCAATGACCGTATCACTCTCTCGGTGAAAAGCCAACCCAACGCCAACTCCTTCTGCAAACTAGGCGTCGCAAGCAAGGTAATAACATACTCATCGTTGACAAAAATGTTGACAGGCGGTTCCATCGCTATAAATCCCTTACTACGCCTTCTACGCCGCGAATTCAGGTTTATCTTCTCAGTTCCTAATTCCCTAAACAGTTTTTTCAACGACATCCCACGTATTCATTAAAACCAATATAAATCGTAAATAAGAATTTATTGACGCCCTTAAAGCCGCTACATCAGCCGCCCTAAAACTAAGTAAAACATCATTTCCGTCCAATTCGCTTTTAACTTTCGATCTATCCGACGCAGGAATTCTGGTTTCAGGTTTAAGAGCCTTAAAGATCATTTTGGACTTTACTTCAGAGTCAAAGCCTATCTGAATCGACGCCTGCGCCTTCATTCATTCACCCTCGCATAGTTTCATTATATTATAGAATAACAGGAAGGCTATTAGCAGACTCTCGGAATCGGTTCTCCAACAGGCATGTTGATAATTCTTGTTCCGCCTACGACAGTCTTTAGAAGAACGTATCCCGGTCTTTCAGATTTGACAGTGCCAACAATCTCCGCATTTTTTCCGTATTTAGTTTTTTTAATTCTCTTCAGAGCTTCCTCAGCTTTATCCTGAGCAATGCAGATTACAGCTACACCTTCAGATGTTACCTCAAACGGGTCTAAACCAAGCATCTCTGAAGCAGCCCTAACGCTGTCCTTCACCTGTACTTTTTCCTCATCCATCCAAATAC
Organism: uncultured Candidatus Bathyarchaeia archaeon; assembly: GCA_964473665.1. GTDB lineage: Archaea > Thermoproteota > Bathyarchaeia > RBG-16-48-13 > CAYPFQ01 > CAYYPV01. Next base: position 1,661 of record CAYYPV010000029.1, on the reverse strand, counting down.
TTACACCAGATTTGCCGGCGATCTCATTCAGCGCAGCAGCCGTCCCTCCTCTTGTAGGATCCTTCATCGCCGTCACTCCTCCGACATCTAAAGCCGCCTTTACAGTTTCCCAAATTGGAGCAGTGTCAGATTTCAGTTCTGTTTCAAACTCAAGTCCTTCACGCACAGTCAACAGAGCAATTCCATGATCACCAATCGAACCTGTTAAAATCACTGCATTACCCGGCTTCGCTCCATTATCCACAACTGCACTTCCCTTCTTCACTAATCCAACTCCGCATGTTGCAATAACGATTCGATCTAAACGTCCCTTCGGCATCACTTTAGTATCGCCGCCGACAATCGCTACATCAACCTCCTTCGCAGCTTCATTCATCGACTTAATTATTCTCCGTAAATCTCCAATCGGGAATCCTTCTTCAACTATAATCGAATCAGTTAATGCAACCGGCTTAGCGCCGAGCATCGCCACATCATTACAGGATCCAGATACAGCTAAACGCCCAATATCACCTCCAGGGAAAAAGATAGGATCCACTGTATGCCCATCCATTGAGACAACAACTTCATACTCACCGAGCTTCATTGAGGCTCCGTCAGCCAACTCATCAAGCCCCACGCCATCTAACGCTCTTCTTAAAGTGATTTCAGGCACTAAGACCTCGCGGATTAATTTACCCATCATGGCTCCGCCGCCCCCGTGAACAAGTTTTATTACATCCTCAGGCACCTATGCACCCTCCCCACATCAATTTCAAACTAAAATCAAGTTAACAGTAAATGTATCATTTGTTTAGCTGGGTATACTTAAACATGGACACTTCTAAACCAAAAAGAGATAATCTGTGAACATAACCACAAATCGCTGGAGAGCGTAAAAACTTCTAAAATGCGCTGAACGTAAACTGCGCACCGGTATCGATGAAAGAGTTAAGTGGCATAATACATTCCTAAAGAGGCTGAATAATTCACTTAGAAACACACAAATCTTATATGTCAATGTAGCTTCTTCTTCAAAGCTCCGAGGTTAATGGTATTTGCCGCAGTCGCATGGAAACTTTAGAAAAAGAAAATCTACAGGTGGAAAAGTACGATTATACAGAGGTAAGAGAGCGTTTGAAATGGGCAGCGCTCCAACCGAAACAACACTCGGCGAGGCAATAATTAAAACTGAACTAGTCCGAGGCGGCAACAGGAAAACACATCTCATGCGCTACAACTTCGCCAACGTAACTAATCCGTCTACAAAAGAAACGAAAAAAGTTGAAATTTCAAAAGTTATCAAAAATCCGGCGAACAAAGACTATACCCGTAGAGGAATAATAACCAAAGGAACTATAATCGAAACCCCTCTCGGGCAAGCAAAGGTAACATCACGACCGGGACAAAACGGCGTTATAAACGCAGTCATAGTGAAAGAGTCTACTTCTCGAACTTAACTGACTTTAGGAAAAATTCGGATCCTCTAACCAGTTCAGTTAAGTTGCTTCCGCATTTTGGGCAGTCTATAAAAATTCTCTGAGCTACACTCGACTCATGAATTTCAGGCCCATGATAATGAGCTTCACCAACAAAACCGCATGTATTACACTTAATCTCAGCCGGCTCAATTTCCACAATAAGCTTTGCCCCCTCAGCGATCGTGTTCTTGGAAACGAATT
>CAYYPV010000028.1:0-11251 GCA_964473665.1 uncultured Candidatus Bathyarchaeia archaeon | reverse complement strand
TCCCACCGTCGACGGCTTTTTCGATTGTGATTTTATTTTTTGATAGCATTTCCATAGCGCACCCGAAGGCGCCTACACCTGGAAGTATTGCTGCATTTGAGGAGAGAATATCCTTAACGTTGCTACTTATGATGGGTTTAGCTCCGACTTTATCTAGTCCCTTTGCTACGCTACGCAGATTGCCGACGCCGTAATTCATTATGAGTATTTTCGGTTTTCTCAACGTTTAGTTCTCCTTTTCCTCAGTTCATCTAAGACATCCGCTAAAGAGATACGCTTGTACGCAAGTAGAATCATTAAGTGGAAGATTACATCTGCCGTTTCGTGCACAATGGCTTCCTTGTCGCTGCCGCCTACAGAAATTGTTAGCTCCGTTGTCTCTTCACTTATCTTCTTCAGTATATCTTCTAGGCCGCTGGACATCATTTTGTTTACGTAAGATTTGGGCTTGGGGTGTTTTCGCCTATCCTCTATGACAGCGGATAATTCCTGTAAAACTTCAAGATCCACTAGACACACCTCCCTTTTGCTTCAGCCTTTCCTCAACTACTTTTGAGTGAGCAGGTAATCCTTCTGCAGTTGAGAGAGTTAAGATTATTTTCTGCAGTTTCTTAAGACCGGATTTGTTTATCATTTGGACAGTTGGCCGTTTTAAGAAGTTGTCCACGGATAAGCCTGCGTAGAGTCTTGCGTTTCCACCCGTTGGTAGAACATGGTTTGCGCCTGTGGCGTAGTCTCCCGCCGGTACGGGTGAGTATGGACCTAGGAAGATCGAGCCTGCGTGTTTTATTTTTTTCAGGAGTGTAAGTGGGTTTACAGCTATTATTTGTAGGTGTTCGGGTGCGTATTCGTTCACGAAGTTTATTGCTTCTTTCATGTTTTTTGCTATTAGTATTGCTCCATTTTTGTTCAGTGATTGTTCGATTATTTTTGAGCGTTTCTCTTTTTTGACGAGTTGTTCTAATCTTTTTCCGATTTCTTTAGCTAGGGAACTGCTTGTGGTTACAATTACGGATGCGGCGTTTGGGTCGTGTTCGGCTTGCGATATTAGATCCATCGCTGCTATTGTAGGGTCGGCTGTGCTGTCTGCGAGTATTAGTATTTCACTTGGACCGGCTGAAAAGTCTATGTCAACTTGACCGTATACCAAATTTTTTGCTGCTGTTACATAGATGTTGCCTGGTCCTACTATTTTGTCTACTTTAGGTACGGTTTCGGTGCCGTAGGCCATGGCTGCTATTGCTTGGGCACCTCCTATCGGGTATACTGATGTAACTCCAGCTATGTCGGCTGCAACTAGCGTGAGTGGATTAACCTTGCCGTTAGACATGGGTGGAGTGCAGGCTATTATTTTTTCTACACCCGCAATTCTTGCGGGTATGGCGGTCATGAGCACTGTTGATGGATATGCAGCGCGTCCACCCGGTATGTAGAGGCCGACAGAGCTTAACGGACGTCTGATTCTTCCAAGTTTTATACCTTTGTTAACTTCAGTCAGCCAAAATTCTGGAGGAAGTTGTTTTCTGTGGAATCGCTCTATGTTTTTTGCTGCTTTCTTTAATGCTTCCACAACATCTCGGGAAGTCGATTTATATGCGACGCGAATTTCTTCCGGTGATACTTTGAGTTGACTTGAGTTCAATGTAACTTTGTCGAACTGCGCGGTGTAGTCTATTAGTGCGGAGTCTCCGCGTTTTCTGACATTTTCAATTATTTTTATGACTGGAGATTTCACTGCCTCTATGTCAAGTTGTGAGCGTTTGAGTATTCTACTAATTTCAGAAGGCGTTAGTTGTTCGAGTGGTTCTGGTTTAATCATTAGTAAGCACCTAGATTCGTACTTCTACGCCTCGCCTTTTCAGGTATTTTTTGACATCCTTAACGGTGTAGGTTCCGTAGTGGAAAATTGATGCTGCTAGTGCTGCGTCTGCTTTTCCGACTGTTAGTGCTTCGTAGATGTGTTTGAGGTTGCCTGCTCCCCCTGAGGCGATTATCGGGATGTTTACTGATTCTGCTATTGTTTTTGTTAATTCCAAGTCGTAGCCTATCTTTGTTCCATCGGCGTCCATGCTTGTTAGTAGGATTTCTCCTGCGCCAAGTTTCTCTACTTTCTTCGCCCACTCAACAGCGTCAATCTTTGTTGGTTTTCTTCCCCCGTAGATGTATACTATCCATTTTTTAGGTGACATCCGTTTCGCGTCTATTGCAACTACTATGCATTGGCTGCCGAATCTTTCTGAGGAAATTTTAACTAGGTTTGGATTTTTCACTGCAGCAGTGTTAACTGATATTTTGTCTGCTCCTGCGCATAGTATTTCTTGGATGTCTGCTATGTTTCTAAGGCCTCCGCCGACGGTGAACGGTATGAAGATTGTTTCAGCTGTGCGGCTTACTACGTCTATTAGGATTTTCCGCTTTTCAGGTGAGGCGCCTACATCGAGGAAGACTATTTCGTCGGCACCCTGCTCCTCATATATTTTGGCTTGGGTCGGTGGGTCACCGGCGTATCGGAGTTGCTTGAACATTATGCCTTTCACCACTTTTCCAGCTAGTACGTCGAGGCAGGGTATAATTCGTTTAGTGAGAGGCATTGCTAACTTATCGCTCCTTTTTGGCTGGGTACTTTTCCTTTTAGTCTTGGCTCAAACTGTGTGGCTGAACCTAGAGCTATGCCTAGGGCTTTGAATATGGCTTCTGCTTTGTGGTGGTCGTTTTTTCCGTATAGTAGGTTGACGTGTAATGTGAATTTTCCGTTTAGGGCAAATGATTCGAGGAAGTGTGGGATAAGCTCTGTAGCCATATCTCCAAGCGTTCGCCGCTTGAAGTCTGCTTGAATTGTTGTATATGCTCTGCCGCTGATGTCTACTGCGACAGCTACTAGAGAGTCGTCCATTGGAACCATAGCGTGACCGAATCTTCTGATCCCCGCCTTGTTGCCTAAAGCGGAGTCTAATGCCTGCCCGAGTGTTATTCCAACGTCTTCTATTATGTGGTGTTCGTCAACAGCGGTAATTGATTTGGCGTCGACCTTGAGGTCGAATAGGCTGTGTTTTGTTAATGCGCCGAGTAGATGATTGAAGAAATTGACTCCTGTGTTCAGTTGTGCATCGCCGTTGCCATCGATGTTTAGCTTAACGTTAACAACGGTTTCTGTTGTTTGTCTTTTCAGTTCAATTTGTCTTTTTTTCAACAGTTGATTTCGCCTCCTTTAGGCTGAATATACCTTTATACAGGGCTGAGCCGATAACTGCACCGTATGCGCCGGCTTGCATTAGTTCTTTTAAATCCTGTAGACTGGATATGCCGCCAGAATATATTATTGGAATTTTGGTTGAGGAAATTAGATTCTTTACTTCTTTGATGTTTATGCCTTGCACTTTGCCTTCTGCTTCAACCTTAGTGTAAAGGTATGCTGCCGTTTGGAAACGTTGGTATTCCTTCGCCAATTCTATTGGGGATATTCCGCTTTTCTCAGTCCAACCGTGTTTGAGAACTTTTCCTTTTCTTGAATCTAAGGCGATTATAAGTTGAGAGGGATCTACACATTTTACAAGGCTTTGCATAAAGTTAGGGTTCTCTATTGCTGTTGTTCCAATTATTACCCATTGTGCTCCTGCGGCAAGTGTTTTTAATGCTTCATCTATGTTGCGTATGCCGCCGCCGACCTGAACGGGTATGTTAATCTCCTTGAGAAGCTCAGCTACTATAGGCCAGTTTTTTCTCTTCCCAGTAAATGATCCGTCAAGGTCTATAACGTGGAGAATTTTAGCCCCCTCTTTTTCCCAGCGTTTAGCGATCGAAACTGGATCGCTGGAGATTACGGCGCCTGACCCTGGTTTGCCTTGGATTAGTTTGACGCATTTTCCGTCCTTTATGTCAACTGAAGGTATGACAAGCATGTATGTAGCACTCTTATGGAACGATTCTCTCTATCGGCATAACTATTATGTCTCTGGCGCCAGCTTTCTTTACTAGGTTTACGATTTTGTAGACTTCCCTTTCGTCAATTACTGTATAGACTTCCCACATAGGTTCAGCTGATTCGACTTTGGCTAGGGTTGGGCCGGTCATGGCGGGTAGTGCGTTTATTACCTGTTGTAATGCTTTTTCGGGAACATTCATCATGACCAGTTTCTTTCTTTCGGCACGCATTACACTTTCGAATGCCAATATAAGCTCGCGTATTTTCGCCTTTTTGTTTAGTAGGCTCTGCTTGTTCGCTATCAGTCTAGCTGAGGATTCCAATATTGTATCAACTACCCTTAGCCCATGAGCGGTTAATGTGGTGCCTGTGCTTGTTGTATCGACTATTAAGTCGGCTACGCCTAGGTAAGGCATTATTTCGGCTGCGCCCGAGATTTTTACTATCCCGCAGGATTTTCGTTTTTCTTTTAGGTAATTTTGTGTTAAGTTGACGAATTTTGTGGCTACGCGTGAATCATTTTTGATGTCGGTTACGCTGTTTATTCTGGATTTTTCAGGCGTGGCTAGCACTATTTTTGCACGTCCGAAGCCCAGGTTTAGTAGTTCTTCTACGTTTGCTTGGCTGTCGACGATGAAGTCGTAACCAGTTATGCCTACGTCTGCAGCTCCTTCCTCCACAAATTTGGGTACATCAGCCGCACGTACGAAGATTATTCCTATATCTGGATCCGATGTTCTGGCATAAAGCATTCTTTCGTTTTTGTCTACCAGCATTATGCCTGCGCGGCTTAATTCTCTCAAAGTGGGTTGATTTAGGCGTCCTTTGCTTGGTATTGCTAATTGTAGCTTCATTTTACATTTCTCCTTTTTAATATGTTTTTTAGAACTTTAATGAACAACTCATTTTCACTCATTGTGCCAACTGTCACTCTGATGTAGTTGGTTCCTAGTCCTCTGAAGGAGGAGCAGTCTCTAACTAGGACTCCTTGCCGTAGTAATGCTTCAAACATTTTTGTTGAGTTTATTCCAGTTTTTTGAATGTCTATAAGTATGAAGTTAGCTTCTGACGGATATCCCTGGACTTCTTCAATTTTACTTAACTCGGAGTATAGGTAGTTTTTACCTACTTTAATCAGCTTTTCAACTTGTCTAAGAAATTGCATGTCCTCGATAGCGGCTTCAGCTGCCTTTAATGCAAGTACATTTACGGAAAACGGGGGCATCACGCGTTTCATCAAATTGATTAACTCAGTGTCACCGAGTATGTAGCCAACCCTTAACCCTGCCAATCCGAATATCTTTGAAAATGTGCGGAAAACCACGACATTATCATATTTCGTTATTAGAGGAGATAGAGACTTTCCTGAAAACTCAACATATGCTTCATCCAAGATAACCATTACATTTTTTTCAATAACTTTTAGAACATCATTTTCTTTAATAACGTTCCCCGTAGGATTATTTGGGCTGCAGAAAAAAACTACTTTTGTTTTGTTTGAAATAGAACTGAGAATGCTTTGAATATCCCAACTGAATTTTTTTTTCATGTTAACGAGTTTAACTCTGCCATTTGCTAATTTGGTGAAAAATTCATACATCTGAAATGTGGGAATTGAGATGATAGCTTCATCGCCAGGATTTATGAAAGTCTTTACAGCTATGTCAATTAGCTCATCTGATCCGCTTCCTAACAATACGTTAACAGGCTTTAGCGAAACATAGTCTGCGATTTTTGCCAGTAATGACGCTGGATTGCCTGGATATCTGTTTACACCAGGCAATGCGTTTGTCAGGCGTGCTATGACTTGTCTTGATGGCGTAATTGGAGTTTCATTAGAATTAAGTTTAGCCAATATCTTTTCTTTCTTAAGTGATATTCTTTGTGGGTAGCTTGGGATTTCACGCACGATTTGCCTGACGTACTGTGATGACATGGTTTCGGTTTCCTTTTAGCCCACATTTGTGGGATTGTTATCCCACAATATTCCCACAAGTTATTTAAACCTTTTGCGCATATAGTCGAGTTTGAGGCTGAAAACATGCGGATAAGTGAAGTTGTCCGGATAGATGCGAAGGGGCGGGTTACGGTTCCCATGCCAATTAGAGAAGCCGTCGGAGTAAGAGAAGGAATGTATGTAATGCTGCTAGCCGACCCAGACCGAAAAGAAATATTAGTTGTACCGTTCGCTGATCCTGAAGCTAAACTGGTCGAATTCAGAGTGAAAATATCAGACACCCCAGGCGCTTTAGCTAGAATCGCCGAAGTGCTTGCGGACGCAAAGATCGACCTATTATCAAGCGAGTCCAGAACCCTTCACAGAGGAGAATTAGCTGAATGGTTCGCAATAACAGACATATCAAAGTGTACTTACGATTTAAAGGAAATACAGAGAAAAGTAGTGAAGAACGGCGCAGCGAAAAGTGTAGAAATACAAGAATACCCGCAAATATAACATTCAAACAGTAAAAAGATTAAGCTATATGAAAAGGTGTAAGGAAAAACATATTTCTAGCGGGTATTGGTTCTTTGTTTTTGAAGGATGTTGATTTTCTTTTTGACTGATAAATTGAGTAGAGCTGTGCTTGTGGAGAAGACGTTTATCTACATAAGTGGTCTTGCTAGGGAATGTCGAAAAGCCTTGACGGTGAAGTTTGAGCGTGAACACAGAGGGATACCATTTAATTCTGTTGAGGCTGTTATGAGGAGGGAAGTGGAGTCTTGGTTTGCTTCGAGGGACAGGAACATCAAGTTAAGTTATGTCAAAGGCATGATGGGTAGATCTGGTGAGACTGACCTAACCTATTCAGGAGAGACTAAGGATGCACATTTCAAGTTTCAGGTTAATGGTCTCTTCACTTTAGTTGATTCTTCTGGCAAAGTATCCTCTTACATTAAGAGTTTGAACCTGAACGTTGACAAAAGAGATTTTACGCCTTAGCGTCTATTAGGGATAACCTAGAGCTAGCCATCGATCGATAGGAGCGCGCGCGAAAGATTACTTTACCGATAGTCGCATAGTAGCTAGCTAGCTGTTACGCGCCCAATTGTGTCAAATAGATTTTTAGAGGTTCAGCGTTAAAAACCAGTTCAGCTTAGAATGGATCATTGAGTAGGTCAAACATGGCTGAAAAAAGTGGATGAGCCAGTCTTTAGGAATAGGATTCATGTATCGCGCACACTAAACTCAGTGCAAAAGGAACCGCCTAATTTTCTGGGCTAGTACCAACACGACCCATGCCTTCTACATAATCTGTTAACGTCCTACTGAAACTGGAGGAGTTAAAAAAACAGAAAAATGGGGAAAGGTCTATGCAAATATTTAGCAATAACTAAAATTTCCTATGTTTTGGGAAGCATTCTTTGCAATAGACTGGTCGGCCCGCTGTAGGCTCAAAGGGAACTTCACATTCTTTTCCGCAATCTGCGCAGACCGCCTTGTGCATTTCCCTTGGACCTGAACTACGTCTTTGGTAACCCATTAATTTTCACCTCGATTGGATAACTATACAAAAAGAAAAGTTTCCAAAAAATAAAATCTTGAAAAACATTTCTATTGTATGTGGGACGTAGACAGCATTACCTCGTTATTTAAAGTTTAGTATTGATAATAGAATCCTTCTTCGAATCTTTGAATCAACCAATGCACCTAGTTCAACTGCGACATCGACCCCCTTCTCCACCAGAAGGAAAAAATAAAGAGTTATTCCGTGGTCTTGCCGTCGAATTCCTCTGGTTTCGCCAACGCGTCTGCCTTCGTTTTGCGCACCGTACCGTCCTGGTGTTCGGGCGGTGAATAAATTGTGTAAAGCTTGAGGTCTGCGGTCTTCGAGATGTTCGCCACATTATGTCTTGCGACAGCAGGCACGATGACAGCGCCTCCGTGAGCGACCTTTTGCTTGACGCCGTCTATGGACACTATTCCCTCGCCTTTCTCAAATCTGAAGAACTGGTCGATTGTCTTGTGCACCTCTTCGCCTATCTCCTCGCCAGGTCTGAGATTCATCAGCACAAGCTGGCTGTTCTTGCCTGTGTGAGGACGCGTCAGAAATTGTTGTTGCTCAAAGTTTCCTTCTCGATATTTGATTTGAAACCTTTCATATGTGATGTCTTACTCATGATTCAATAGTCCTCTATTAATAAGTTCGCTGTGAACTCTTTTTCAACAGTCGCTTATTCGGAAGCTTTGGTTTACGGCTGCGTTCAACCTCTTTTACCGCCATTTCACTTCACCATCATTCGTTTAGTTCTCAAGATCTAAAAGATCGTTCGCGAAATCAGTCATTTCTTAATTATCCCCTTAGTGAATCCACAGTTTGGACACACCTTCAATTTCTCCACAGGTTCTTTATCTCTTCATAAGTCTTTGATGTTTTTTCCAGCTATCAAGATACATTGGGCATTTCATCCTATCCAGGCATTTCTTGCATTCAGGGCGAATACTCGTCCAGTATCGCTTGCAATAGGTACTGGTTGAAGGAGGGGTCTTAGCGGTAGGAGCTGACATCTTGGGCACTTCCACTAGTTAAGATGCATACGTACCATAAATACATAACAGCCTTAATGAGGGGATAGTTTTGTTTCTTAGTTATTCTAATTGGTATATTCGGGGTTGAGTGTTGAGTATGAGAACTCCTGTTTCGGTTTATGAGAATCCCAGTCTAGTTGAAGCTGTCGGTGTTATACGTGAGGGATTATCTAAGCATATTACGGTTTTTGTTTCCGGCCGTTGCCGCGTTCAGTATGAAGGAAGAGCTTCATCCACACTTGATTGGGGAGAGAGGATGATCATGGTCAAATCGGACGGATCAATTCTAGTTCACCGCCCTGTGGGATATGAGCCGGTGAATTGGCAGCCGCCAAAATGTCTATTTCAGACAGAGCTGACTGGAGATGGAGAGCTTAAGATTAAGGCTGTTCGGCGTAGGCCGTGCGAGTCGATTTCTATCTTTTTTGATAAAGTGTATTTAGTTGCGGTTCTGGATTTAGTCGACAGTGGTGAGTTCGCTCTTCATGCATCAGAAAGCCAGATGAGAGATGCAATTTTAGTTAAGCCGAGCTTGGTTGAGAAGGATTTTCGCCCGATTTCGCGTGAGAAGGATCTTGGGGAGTCTGGGTTTGTGGATGTGTTTGGTGAGGATGCTGAGGGAAAATTTCTAGTCGTCGAAATTAAACGCGTCCCGATTGGTAAGGATGCTGTGTTGCAGTTAAGTCGCTATGTTGAATCTATTAGAAAGAAGGTTAACCGCCCAGTTCGCGGGATGGTTGTTGGTCCTGAGTTGCGGAAGGGTGTTTCGCCTTTGCTGGATAGGCTGAAGTTTGAATATAGGCCGTTGTCTCCGCAGAAGTGTTCAGAAATATTAAAGAAAGTAAAAATAAGGAAAATCAGCGAGTTCTTCGGTTAGGATGTACGTGGTTTTTGATGGCTAGAAAATGGACTGAAAAGAGAAAGACTTTGAAGAAATATGATACTACAGCTGCAAGTTATGATGCACAATACATGATGGAACAGCGGAATAAGTTTGATGTGACGTTAAACCATATCGAATTGAATTCGAAAAGCGTGGTTCTAGATGTTGGCTGTGGAACTGGACTATTAGCTGAAAGAATAGCAAATTACGCCAGATTTATCGTGTGTGTTGATTTTTCAAGGAGTATGCTTGATAAAGCGAAGAATAGATTAAAACCGTTTAAAAATATCGCGATTATATGCGCTGATGCGGATACTCTACCGTTCCACAGTAATATTTTCACAAATGTTTTTGCTATAACGGTTCTTCAGAATATGCCTAATCCAACAGATACGCTTAATGAAATTACGAGAGTAGCAAAGACAAATGCACTTATGATCGTTTCCGGCTTGAAGAAGAATTTCACTTTAAGTTCATTTAAAATGACGTTGGCTAATTCAAACCTGAAACAAATTACCATAGATAACGGAGAAAATATTAAGGACCATGTTGCCGCTTGCCGCAAAGCTAACCACAGTACACTGAAGAACCAGGATTTTCCACGTTATAATTAAAAGCGGCGTCCCAAATACAGATTTTTATATTAGAAAACTTCCGATTTATCTGAGGTCTGAATAAATTATGGCTGAGAAGAGGTTTAAGTTAGTTGCACGCATAAGTAGCGATAGCCCCTCAGCAATTAAACCCGTACTTGAACGAGTCATCGGCAACAAAGGAACCGTTAAGCCTACAGAGGAAGGTTTCGAAGTTAACGCGGAGCTCAGCGGAGAAAGCGCTAGAGACCTAAACCGCCTACTCCTTTCAGAAATGCGTAAGGTGGAGAAGAAGACTAGAATTCGCTCAGAATGGACTTTGGGCGATACAGTTGAAAAGTTTTTTGATTATGTACCAAAAGGAACTCGGAAGGCGCATTGATTCATTTTTAGAGACTGAAAATCATTTCTTTGCAGGTTTAGTTACACGAATAAGAGCATTTGTAGAATTTACTATATAGACAGGGTAGCCTAACTCATCATAGTGGTCATTTACTCTGTAGACTGATGAGAGGTTAACTTTGACCTTTAATTTGTCTCCGTCAGGCAAATTATAGATATTCCAATCTTCAATAAATGGCGTGAAGGCGACCTCAGTTTTAGCCATATTCTCCATTTCCTCTGGAGGAGCGGGCGGTGTTGGTTTGCCCATGAGAGTTAATTTTGTCTTGGTTACGGAGGTTATATGCTGGAAGTTCGCTGAGAACTCCTCAGTTGGAGGAGATACTCCTGCAGGGAGAGGCTTGTTTTCAGATTGAGGAATTTTTCTTCTAAGTAGTTTTACTAAAACTGTTCTTACCTTTAATATTGAACTGTCAGCCAATTCGTAGATGTTCCAAACTTCCTTTTCTACTGCAAAATCTATTTCTTCTAGTTGTAAAGCTGGAATTTCAGTCATATCTTGCACACTTCCCTAATGAATAGTTGATTTCCTTAATAAATAATGGTTTGAAAGATAACTTCTTTTTAGGCTTATTAATGTGTGCTTTGAGGAAAATCTGTTAATCCGGATTTCGGCTATAAACAGGTAATTCTTGCTAATTCGGGTTTGTTTAATTGATCCGCCAGTAATTTAAGGGCGCACCATTTACCGCACATGGTACAGGTGCCAGCGACTTTAGGCTTAACGCGCTCGTGAACCTTTCTCGCTTGGTCTGAATCTAATGCCAATTTGAACTGTTTGCTCCAGTCAAGTTTGGCTCTCGCTTGATCCATTCGTAAATCCCAGACTGATGCTTTTGAGCCCAGTTTAACTATGTCGGCTGCGTGGGCGGCTATTCTCATTGTGACTACGCCCGCCTTTACATCTTCGATTGTAGGTATTC
>CAYYPV010000027.1:0-5102 GCA_964473665.1 uncultured Candidatus Bathyarchaeia archaeon | reverse complement strand
CAACTTTGCACGGTGCAACTAGACGTGGAAGATTCAGAGCGGTACGGAATTTTCTATACTGATGAGACAGGCAAAAAGAAAGGTTGCATAATAATTCACAGCTCTATGGGTTCAATCGAAAGGTGGATATATGCTATCTTAGAGCAAGCGGCTAAAATGAAAAAGCAAGGTAAACCACCAATATTGCCTGTATGGCTTAGCCCAATGCAGGCTCGTGTAATTCCTATTTCAGCAGCTCAACTAAACTATGCAAAGGAAGTAGCTGATGAGATTGAGAAAAGTAACATAAGAGTTGACGTCGATGACCGTGAAATTACTTTGGCGAAGAAAATTAGGGATGCAGAGATTGAATGGTTACCCTATATAGCCATTGTAGGCGACAAGGAGCAGAAAGAAAATACCGTAACAGTTAGAGTTAGAGGTGGAGTTCAAAAGAAAATGAAAATTCCAGAATTAGCCGTTGAACTTGACAAATCGATCGACGGTAAGCCGCGGCTCCTCCTCAGGTTACCAAGACTTATATCGATGAGGCCTAAATTCGCCTGAAGCGGTATCCGAGCTCAAAATATAAGCTCAAAATATAAAAAGCATCGCTTCAAATCACTAATAAAGAGGAATCTGCATTGCCAAAATTCAGTAAAAAATTAAAATTCGTAGAAAAATCACCGCTCAAACATTTAGCGCTCCTTCTTGAGATCGCTAGGAAAAATCCTGATGTAATTTCTTTCGGCGCCGGTGCTCCAAGCGTTCCTCCGCCGAAAGAGATTTTCGACGAAATAAATGTTCAATTCAAAAAAAATCCGTGGGCTACTACAACCTACACCGATACACGCGGTCGTAGTGAATTACGGGACGCGATCAGTCTAGACCTTAAACGGTACGGTGGGGTTGACGCGGATCCTAAAAAGGAAATAATAATCACGGATGGGGCTAGCGAGGGTCTTCTAATAGCTATAATGTCTATAACCGATCCGGGCGACGAAGTTATCATTACTGATCCAAGTTACATGGGTTATGCAGAGACCATTAATGTTCTAGGTGGACGCGCAGTCTTCTTACCCGTTTATGTTGAAGAAGGTTTTCAGCCGGATATAAAAAAATTGGAATCACTAATAACAAAAAGAACAAAAGCATTCATCTTCCTATCACCAGACAACCCAACAGGACGAGTAATCGACAATGAGAGAGCCAATGCAATAATTGATTTGGCTGCGGATAATGATTTCTGGATTCTGTCAGATGAGTCTTACAAGCATATTCTCTACGAAGGAAAACACATTTGGGTCAGTGAACTCCCAAGAGCAAAAGACCGCACTATAACATTTGACTCCTTCTCAAAGGCAGCCTCTGTACCCGGCTTAAGGCTAGGCTACGCATATGGGCCGTCCGAGGTAATTGACGCTATGGAAAAATTGAAGCAGTACACTAGTCTAGCTCCAAACACGTTAAGCCAACTAATGATGACTAGGTTCCTTTCAGGCGGTCTAAAAGACCGTTTTCTACGAGAATCGGTAATTCCTACTTATAAAAAACGTAGAGACGCTACAGGTAAGTTTATCGCAAAATATCTCCCGAAGGCTAAAACTGTTAAGCCCAGCGGAGCATTCTACTACTTCATTAACATAAAAGACTACCTTACACCGCTAGGGATTAACGATAAGCAACTATCCGAAAATCTTGTAGCTAAAAGCGGAGTCGTTGTAATTCCAGGGATACACTTTGGAGAAAATGGAAAACAGCATATTCGATTAACCTTTGTCACAGAGCCTGTTGACCGCATTGAAATTGGGGTCAAGAAAATCGGGAACTTCTTAGAAAAGCGTGTTTAAAAATGGTCGACATTGGAGAACCAGTTGCCCTAAAAGCCTTCAGCATACCTGACTCATATTTTGAGCTTAACCAGGCAATATGGAAACAGGGAATTGAATGGATGCGCGAAGAGCCCCAGAATGAAATTACAAAAGCACTGCTGAACGTAAGTCTTCATGTAAGTCACCCCGAAATCAAGCCATTAAGGCATCCTGAAGCTCCAATAACAGAAGAGTACATAACCGCCTATACCTACACAAAAATCCTTTCAGGAGAAAAAGAGAAGGATGAATCGTACACTTACGGTGAAAGACTACGAAAAATAGACTTCATGGGCTCAACAATACAGTACGATCAATTTGAGAAAGCCTTAGAAAAGCTCAAACAAACTCCGAGAACCAGGCGATGCGTCCTTGTCATAGCAAGACCTTGGGATATCGATAATCCGGAGCCTCCCTGTATGCGCGAGATTCATATCTGGCTTCAGCCTCCGAACTTTGATAAAACCAATCTCAGCGTTTTCTTCAGGTCATGGGATGCATATAAGGCTGCTAACGCTAATCTAGGGGCATTACAGCTACTACAAGAAGAAGCAGCTCAAAGCCTCAAAGTTCAAACCGGCACGATCACTGTATTCGCATCGAACGCCCACATTTATCAACGTGACTTCCAATTCGTAAAAAATTGGTTAGAAAAGGAATCGGGAGCTCAACGTTGGTGGAGCCAAGTTAAAGAGGAATAGACTTTTAACGGGAGCTGAAGACGGCCTTGGGCTTATTGATTGCGGCATCCAGTAAAAAAGGTAAAGATATTTCCAAATACATTGCTAAAATGCTAACATCCGTTAGTTATAGGGAACAATTCTATAAACCTTTGAGCAGCTATCGAGATGATTTAACGTTTGCATGCGACGGAGAAGTTTACAATTATGGTGAAATTAGAGAAAATTTGGCAGAGCATAAGTTTAAAACAGATTCAAGTTACGAGGTAATCCTGCATTTAATAGAAGAAAACAGCTCGAAAAATCTACTTGAAGCTGTGAAGATTTCTCTCTCTCAGATTGACAGTGTTTACTCCTTCGCTGTTACTAAAAATAATGAAACCGTAGTAGCGAGGGACCCATTGGGCGTGAAACCAATGTACATAGGTGAAAATAACGATATTTTTGCAGTTGCATCAGAAAGAAAGGCTTTGTGGAGTATAAGCATTAAAAAAGTTAAATCATTTCCTCCAGGACATTTAGGTCAAATCGTCAAAGGCAGATGTAAATTTTATAAGTTTAATACTCTACGCCGTCCTCGCATAAGAAAAATGAATGCGGAGACAGCAGCTCACACGCTACAAAAAGCACTCTACGGTGCAGTCGAAAAACGGATTAAAAACATTGATAAAATCGGAGTAGCTTTCTCCGGCGGAATTGACAGTTCTGTAGTTGCAAAAATTGCATCGGACTTAGGTGGAAATGTAGCCTTATACACTGTAGGACTGGAAGGGTCGCACGACATATCGGTTGCTAAGGATGCCGCTTCACTATTAGGTTGCGAATTATCTATTAAAATATTAAAGCCTGGCGACTTGGAAAAATATATTGCTAAAGTTGTTTACGCGGTTGAAGCAACAGACGACGTAATGATAAGCGCTGGCCTACCGCTATACGTTGTAGCCGAATACGCCAACTCACAAGGAGTGAAAACAATTTTATCAGGACAAGGATCGGATGAGCTGTTCGGGGGCTATACCCGATATCTAAACATACTTAAAAAAGGAGGCTATAGCGGTCTTCAAAACAGCCTCTGGAGAGACCTAACCCTACTCTATGAAAAAATCTTACAGCGTGATGACGCTGTTTCTATGGCGAGCGGAGTTGAGCTATCTTTCCCTTATCTTGACATTAATGTAATAAAAACTGCCGCCGCTATTCCGCCTTCATTGAAAATAAATGGCGTGGAGGATGAATTAAGGAAAATTATATTGAGATCAGTTGGTAAGAGAATCGGGTTGCCCCCTGAAATCACTACTCGCCAAAAGAAGGCTGTTCAATACGGTTCCGGCGTAGATAAGGCGATGAAGACTATTGCTAGAAAATTAGGTTATAGTTCTGTAAGAAACTACTTGGAATCAATTTTTAATACACAATTCCATCAGTTATCTTAAACGTTTAACTCAGGTTCAAATTTTATAAATGGTTAAAATAACCGTATCTTCTCCCTCATTTAGGCTGTAAAGTGAATTTATGTAGGAATATTGTGCAATAGAAGAAGCGTAGGAAGCTATTAGGCAAAAAGGTTATTAATTCACATAATTAACCTCAAAGAAAACAACACTATACTTTGTTATTTTAACAATTGTAAAAGAGGATATGTAAAATTAATGCAGGGATTTACAAAAATAAAAACTAGGATTCAAGGGCTCGACGAACCGCTAGGTGGAGGAATCCCCGCTAGAAGTCTAATACTAATACTCGGTGATCCTGGATCCGGATTCGACCTTTTCTCACAGCAAATACTATACAATAAAGCCAAAGAAGGTGAAAAAGCAGTTTACCTGACAATTGAAAGAGCCCCATTTGAAATAGAAGAAGGAATGGCGTTATTCGGCTGGGATCTTGCAGGATTAAAAAGAGAACAAAAATGGATTTTCGTTGATGCTTATAACTTAAGACTTAAACATGTCAATAAGGCTGAAATAATATCAATGTTTTACACCGACTTTATCCAGCAAATAAAATTCGTTACTCACACCGCGCTCGACAGTTTATCGTACTTGCTTCTAAATTTTGACCTTAGAGTTGTAATTGACATAGTTGAGCTTCTCAAAGTTCAGGTAAAGTCGCAAGGTGGAATCCACTTTATGCTCATGGTGAAGGGTATGCATGAACCGAACGTTATTTCGACAATGGAACAAATGGCCGACGGAGTTTTCGAATTCACCACCAGAGAAAGCGTTGGTGGAACACAGGAAAAAATAATTGCTATCCAAAAAATGCAGCGAGCAATAATTCCAAAAAGAATATTATCCCTTAGAACTAGCGAGAAGGGGTTGGCCGTCGAAGCATTCGATAGGGTATGATTTTAAACTTTTTCCATCTGTTCTGTTTAAGTTATACTATGGTTGTGAACTTCCCTTACAGCTAACGCCCTTTCTTTAACATTTACTCTAATATTTTTCATCCTTAAACACAAGAATAAGTTTCATCCACAGCATCTACATTACTATCGCTGATAGCGTTATCATTCGTTTTGTAAATTTCATGGCTTATATGAACTCTGGGACTGCTTTTGCAACTTGGTAGA
>CAYYPV010000026.1:0-5000 GCA_964473665.1 uncultured Candidatus Bathyarchaeia archaeon | reverse complement strand
GGAATATTCCGCCAATTCAAGAGTAGTTTTCTCAGTTAATTTCTCGCTATCCTTGATACCTCGACAGAGCATGGAAGGATTCGAATAGGTTTTGCTGAGTCCGTAATACTTACCCCAAACGCCGGCCCAGTTGAGCCCAATTCGAATATCTCTTGTAGGCGATTCGTTGCCTTTCGCCGCGTTTATAAGGTCATCTATAAGTGTCATGAACATAAAGAAATGAGGTTGTAAAATAAAAACGTTATGAAATAGTGTACATATAGAACCCTAAGTGAGAAATTTGGGGGTCTAAAAGTTTCAGCACCTATTTAGCGGTTATTGATTCCGTTGATTATCTTGGATTCGTCATCAATGTTTCTCTATGCTTGTAGATTATTCCTTTTTTCACCATACCTGCCAATGCCATACCTATTTGTAATATTGGGAAAATACTGAGGCTGTTTGCAGGCTTTTTTCGCTGAATACATGTCATGATTCTTATTTAGACGACTTATACTAAATAAATGAGTCAACCATTAAGACAGCCATTAATTGTGACTAAATTATTTTAAAAAAAGAGCTGTATAGCTCAAAAATCACTCCACAGAAAATTGTCAAACCTAATGTTGCAGCCATCACTGCATAATCTGTTCTTGTTAAGTGCATAGAGCGCATGTAGGTTCTTTCTTTTTTCCATCTGAACGCCCGAGTTTCAATTGCTATGGCTGAGTTTCTCGCCATCAGCATATAGTTAATCAACAAAGGCGTAAGCAGGGGGAGCAGGTTCCTTATTTTTTGCTGTAGGCTGCCTTTTTCAAGTTCTAAGCCCCGTGCTTTCTGCGCCAACATGACTTCGCTGGCTTTATCTTTGATGTCGGGTATGAAGCGGATGGCGATGTTTACCATAAAGATTAGTTCAAAAGGCATTTTGATCCTTCGCATAGCCACTAGAAAGTCTCTGGGAGCAGTGGTTAAGCTGAAAATGGTTGAAGCAACTACTAAGGATATGAGACGTATAAACAATGTTACACCGTAAACTACGCCGTCTAAACTAAGCAAGGTATAGTTTGCCAAGACAGGTGAATTCGCAGGTACCTTAAGTAAGGGAAACGTTATGGGGAACGGGTAGAAGACCGCTTGAATTATCACAAGCAAAATAATTAGGTACGTAAAAGACTTCGTGTACCCCCATAACTGTCGCAGTGGAATTCTTGCAACGACAGCCATGATTATGCAAACTGCAATTATCCCAAGTAGCAGAAACAGGTTTATAAAAACAATTGCGACAGTTGAAATACATAGGACTATGAGAAACTTTGTTAACGGATCAAGTCTGTGCAAAGGCGACTGCACATGAGCTTTCGGCGATGATTCAGTCATTTTAGTTGTTTCCGTAACTGCTCTTGAATAAGCGACGCCATCTCATCCACCGTAAATACAGTCTTGGGGCAGCCGTACGCCTGAAGAAGATCTGCTAACTGCATCATAGGTGTAAGCTTGAGGCTTATTTGGTTCAGTAGGTTTCTGTTTCCTAAAATCTCTTGAGTTGCGCCGTCAGCGATTATTTCACCTTCATTCATTGCAATAACTCGTTTGCAGTAGGCAACTATGTGGCTGATGTCGTGACTTATGAGAATCACAAGTTTGCCTTCACGGTTTAACTGTTGCACAAAATGCATAATCTCCAGCCTTCTCTGGTAGTCTTGGCCGGTAGCGGGTTCATCCAAAATTACTGCGTTGGGTTTCATCGCGAGAATTGATGCAATTGCTACTCCTTGACGCTGCCCCAAACTTAGACTTCTTGGATGTGCGTTCCTGTAATGTTCCAACCTAAGTAACTTCAGTGTCTCGTCTATTCGTGTTTGTATTTCCTTTTCGCTTAACTCAATGTTCTTTAAGCCAAAGGCAATTTCTTTCGCTACGGTGTCGCTGAACAATTGATAGTCGGGATTCTGGAAGACGTAGCCAATTTTCCGCCCAAGCTGCGCAACACTGTAGGCACTGTAATCTTTGCCTTCAATAAAGACGTGTCCACTGCTAGGTCTAAGCATACCCGTTAGAATTTTCGCTAATGTTGTTTTGCCTGAACCGTTCTTGCCTATTAACGCTACGAGTTCGCCGTAATGCAACGATAACGAAACGTTCTTCAACGCTGGAGTATCGTCTTTGTATCTGTAGCTGACATTTTCGACTTGTATGAAGTTAGGCATTTAATCGCCTTGTAATCAACTGAAAAGCTTGAGCTAAAGTCACGGGATATTTCTCCAAATCAACGTAGTGGTCATTATGAAGTTTCTGAGCTAACTGGGTGACCTGCGGTGGCATCAAACCCATTTTTTGAAAAAAATCAGGTTTGGAGAAGACTTCTGAGGGGTCTCCGTTTTCTTGTATCGAGCCATCATTCACTACGACAATTCGAGTGGCGCATTCGGCCAACATGTCTATTTCGTGGGTGGCTAAAACTACAGTTGTTCCTTCATGGTTCAAATCATTGATAAGTTCTATCACGCGTTCGCTGTTTTCCGAGTCCAGATTTGACGTTGGCTCGTCCAAGAGAAGTATTTTAGGTTTCATAGCAAGAACCGCGGATATCACCACAAGCTGTTTTTGTCCCTCTGACAGATTATTAGGAGATTTGTATCGCAGCGAGGTTAGCCCTGCTTTTTTTAGGGTCTCGTTTACTCTTTGCACTATTTCGTCGCGGGGTACGCAGAGGTTTTCTGAGCCAAACGCAATGTCGTCTTCAATTGTTTGGAAGAAAAGCTGGGAATCCGCTTCCTGAAAAACCATGCCTACGTGCGCGGCAAGCTCACCTACTGCATGTTCTCGGGTGTTTAAGTTGTCAATGATGATTTCGCCTTCAAGTTGGCCTCCGAAGTAATGCGGAATGAGCCCGTTCATCAGCCGGAGCAGGGTGGTTTTACCAGTTCCAGTTAACCCGATTAAGCCCACGAACTCTCCGCAGTTAATTTCCAAATTTACATTTCGAAGTATTGCTTCATTAGCTAATGGATATGTGTACGCGACGTTTTTCATCCGGATTACTTTCACGTTTACTCGCCCGTCTAGCTAACATCGATGAGTACAACATATTTGACCCACCGAATCGCGTAGTAGTCGCTACCTACTACCAACCAGATCGGCCCATTCCCGCCTTCGGCTTGCGTTTGTATAGGTGCCCCGTTTTGTTCATAAGCCAACAAAATTTGCGAATTCTGTTTTACCTCTTGAACTGTGAAGTAGGATATGTAACCGTCAGATCCTTGAACATCAATTGTAGATGCATTGCCAGAGATACCAGCCTTCTCTAGCAAGCTCCAAAGCACAATTCCAGTAAAATTCCAAGTACCATCAAGTTGAGGATTCGAGCTTGACCTTAAAGTAGCTTGCGTGTTTAATGATGGAAGCGCTTCAAATTGGCTTAGAGTCAGGTTTATTGGGTTATTCACATTACCCGTTACTTCTATCGTCCATTCAGCAGAACCAGTCTGTTCGCTAATGTTTTTGATGCTCGCGGGTGTTGTTGTTCGGACTACATAGTACAAGGGTATAGCTATTACTACAAGCAGAATGAGCGTGACTATCATGATTTTAGTGGTTGTCTTCATTTAATCCCCTTCAAAAAACTTTAAACGGGAAAGTTGCGTCGTGAGACCTGAAATATGTGACCCGCTCAAAAGTCGGAATTATGTATTTCACATTTTTTAATTCTACTGATTCGAAACAACGCCAAATAGCTGCATAGCTCATAGGCATTTTATGAACGCGGCAACAATTATGTTTGTAGTAATATTTCGGATTATGATTCTTATTTTCTTTCAATTTCACGCTACCCCGATTCCTATTTTTCTGCATTCAACTAACAACATGTAGGCGACTAGCCCTCCAATACCGCCGAATATTGCAGCCACTATGGTGGAGAATAAAAGCAGGAACGTAGGTAAAACAAAAATTAACTTCCCGACTAGGGCTGTTCCCACGGCGTTAGCTGCGGCTGAAGCTCCAAAACAGCAGGGTGCGCAGCAGGCTTTGTGTCTTGATGAAAGGAAGAAGCCGTCAGCCGCTAGTCCTGGACCGAGATAGATAATGAGTGAAAGTACACCAAAGTTGCCGAACACCGCTAATAGGCTAATTATCGCCTGCACCAGCGAGGTCATAGTTGCCGCTCCGACTTTTCTGACTATGCCGAATGCAATGACGAGCCACATCATGTATAGTCCGCCAGCTATGGCTCCAGCGGGGATTAGGAGTGGTGTCGCTATTATTTTCGCGACGGGTGTAATGATGTTTTTTGTGGCGATGCCCATGCCTGCCAGAAGCGCCATGGAGACTAGGTCGACTGTTGTCGTTTTTGCAAGCCCGCGTTTTGGAGTTTTCTCAGGAATTTTCATGGAAAATCGTTATGTCTTATTTGACATATCGTAAAATAAATCTTCTGGTGTACTACCTGTGTTACATTAAAAACGTTAAGTTGAATATGCGTTCATCACGAATGAAGGCAATTATAGTGTCGATGAGGCTTTCGTAGTAAGTTCTAATTCCATTAACATATGGATTAACTGTGAAACAGTCCTAAGCTTATAGAATTCCACCATTCTCGTTATGTTTAAATAAACATAACGTTTAAAGTTAAAACAATAAAAACTGATAGAAAAAGGTTGAAAGTTGTCGTATGAACACAGGATCCGCAAAACAAGGACTTGAAAAGAAAGTTATAAACAGAAACGTCATCATAGCACTATCAGTAATCTGCATCTTGGCTGTAGCAGCCCTAATCGGTGTTTATGCGAGTTACACGGCGACAATTAACAGCAAAGACAACGCAATATCAAGTTTGAACTCTCAAATAACAAGCCTAGAAAAACAAGTGACAAAAGTTACTACTTATACAACAACGTCCGCTGCAACTTCTACTTCAACAACCTCAACTACTACTCTTAACTCGACTGAACAAAAAATAGCCTCTTCTCTAGAAACTGCTTTTCCAAGTATGAATCTTACAATTATAGGCGCTAGCGGGA
>CAYYPV010000025.1:0-3290 GCA_964473665.1 uncultured Candidatus Bathyarchaeia archaeon | reverse complement strand
AGTTTAATAGATCCCGCAGCAGTTGCTTCCCGATATACTTCAGGCTTATTTGTTATATCTATCATTGAAGGCGAAAGCTTCTTAGTTTTTGACATAATTTCTATTCACCCCAAGAATCAATAAACTTTTTAACCTTTTGAGCTCGTTGGTCCTCATTTTTAAATCGGAATATTCTAACACGACCAAATTTTTTCTCCTGAACTAAGCCCGCCTCCTTCAGTTTTTGGAGATGATTATTTGTTGTCGTATAGCTTAGTTTAACATGTCTAGCGATTCCAGATATGTGCATTTCCCCGACTTCTGACAATATCTTAATAATCCTTATACGTCCTTTTGAGGAGAAGACATTCTCAAAAGCTAGTAATGTCGATTCTTCTTCGCTCACGATTTATTAACCTCAACTAAATGTTCAATCTCTTTTCTAAGAAGATCCGCCGGAATCATCAGACCGATCAGCGTTGTTTTACCTCTGAACCCCTTCTCATACATTTTTGTCGATATCATACCCGAATCAGATAATCCCTTTACATATTTCCAAAACTGAGTATACGCTCTCGGTTTTTCCAAATACTCTTCACATATCACATTATAATTTTCTTTTAGTTCACCCATCGTCATATAGTCCAGCTCTTTACGTTCTAGGTATCTTGCAATTGCTAACAGAATCAATTTTTCGTGAAGAGTCGTATATTGGAGATATTCTTTTCTGATTTCAGGAGGCAGTTCAGCTTTTGCTTTTCTTACATGGCTTGGAAGTACTTCGCGGAATTGCCCTGCATCTGCAAAAACCCCTGAACGTTCTAGTAATTCTATTGCGTATCGCGCATCGCCAAACTCTCCTGCTATATCCGCTATTAGACCTACAGTTTCAGGCTGGACAGCATACTCCTTAAACGCTTCTTTAACTCGAAGCTCCAATATGTCCCTTAATTGCGGTGAATCATATTCCTTGAGATAAACAATGTTACTTTGAAGAGTACTCAACGTACTTTTATCAATCTGTTTCATCGCATCCTCGCAGTCAGGTTCCCTAAATATGCATATCAGCGATAAGCGTTGAGGCGCACCTGGCCTATTCTCCTGAATTCTAGTTAAGCTGTAAAGAGGGTCAGAACCTTCCTTTCTTATTAGAGCTTCAAGCTCATCCAAAGCCAAAACTAAATGCGCATTTTTCTCATCAAGCATCTGCATAAGTATTCTAAGAAGCTCTTCAGGTGAGAAGCCACGCTGCGGAAAAGAGTGCTCAAACGCGGTTATCACATTCCTTAGTAAAGTAAAAAAACTTCCATTTTCTCGACAGTTCACATGCACAAAACGCAGGTTTATTCCCTTCTGCTGCGCGATATTCTCCAAGTCAGTACCAAACCGCCGTGTTAAAACAGTTTTTCCAGTTCCAACTCTTCCCCTTACGAGAACCTTCGCATTAGCCTTTCCGGGATTATCTAGAACTGACCTAAAAAAATGAACCATAATTTTGTATTCTTCTTCTCTATGCGGAAGATGATAAGGCAAATAGTCGATGGATAACTTACTCCTATCCTTAAATACACTCGAAGCGCGGGCTTCTTTTTCAAAAATTTTAATTCCCAAAGGCCATCCTCATTTTCTATTACCCCAGATTTAACTATATTATGATTTATGTTTTTTGTCCATAGATTAGTGAAAGTAAATATCAAACTAAGAACTTTAATGAAGGCTACGGCTAGATTATTTGCTGAGGAAACTTCGAGACAATAAAATTAAGATTGATAGATCAGCCTTAGAAAGAGAAATAGAAAAAGAAGCACATAGATACCCCGAAACCACAGAAGAAGAAACAAATACTGACTTACCTAAGAGAACTAAATCGAAAATAGAAGAAGTAAAACCAACCAGTTAGATCAATTAAATTGTTGGGTTGTAGAGTTGTCTGAAATAAAAATGGACTTGATCGCCGCCCTCGGTGCCCACCCCGCCGACGTGATCGCCCGCACTCAAGGGTCGATCTCGTTATTATGCCTGCAGCGATCCTTGCCCTTGACGGGGGGCCGGGCATCGGGCGTCTGGCGATCCAGAAAGAAGTCCGGGAGACTCTCGCGGCGGATGGTCTCGCGATGCCAAAAAATTTCGAGGCAGTCCTGACGCAGGCGTTGAAGGGCATGCACGTGTTCCGTCTAAGAAAACCTTGAGCACCGTTCGAAACGGGCACTACCACGGGACGAGTAGAAGGATTAATCATTTCGTTGTGCTCATTGTGATGTACTAGGTCTGCCATTTTTTGTGCCATTCACCCAAAGCTCTGAATGCGTCGACCAAATCTATACCTTTCGCCGTGAGTGCGTATTGGGTGTGTGGAGGGGAGTCCCCCTCTATGGTTTTTTCTACGATTTTATGGTCGGAGAGCTTGGCAAGTTTTATGGAGAGTGTTCTTGAGCTAATTGGGTTTAGCTCTCGCATTAATTCGTTGAACCTGCTAGGATTCTTTCCGAACGCTAGTTGCCCGATTATTAAGAGGCTCCATTTATCGCCTATGATTGCTACTGCTTTCTCTATCATCTCGATTTTTTGCTCGTTGCTAAGGCGACCTTGAACCATATGATTTCCCTTTTCAGCGACTTGCTTTACTTTGAGTTACTTACTTACATTACTTTCATCATTGATTTAAATAATTTACAAAGTAAAGTAACTATATGAATAAAACCGATTCTGAAAAAATCGTAGTAATGAGCGTACAAATATGAATAATATCGAGAAATTCCCTATGCCCGAAACCATACCTCTGGGACGCTCCGCGGTCCAGGTCTCACGCATTGGCGTTGGCACGATGTCTTGGAGTGGCGAGGAAGGCCAAGGCGCGTATGGCGGGACGCGACCCGCCGACGAGGAAGCCGCGTTCAAGGCGAGCTTGGACTCGGGCGTTAATCTGTTCGACACGATGGACATGTACAGTCGCGGGAAATGTGAGCGGAGGGTGGGTGAGCTCGCGCGAGGAACGAACGCAGTCATCGCCACCAAATTCATGCCCAGTCGCTTGGTCCCGCCCGCCTTTCCACATCTGCCAAGTCACCTACCGAAGATGCTGGACGGAGCCCTTGCCCGCCTTAACCGAACCACGGTCGACGTTTATCAACTCCGATTGTTCGGTCTCATTGTCCCAATCAAAGCATGGATGAACAGGCTCGCCGACGCGGTGGAAGCGGAGAAGGTTCGGGCCGTTGGCATTTCCGGCTTCACCGAAGAGAAGCTGAGGGTGGCCTATGCCGCTTTGGAGGCCCGCGGGATTCCACTGGCATCGATTCAGAACCAGTACT
>CAYYPV010000024.1:0-8655 GCA_964473665.1 uncultured Candidatus Bathyarchaeia archaeon | reverse complement strand
AATCAAGCCACGTGCACTCTGCGAATTAGAGAAGGCTGCGTAAAGTTTAACCCAAATTCTCTTAGTTTAACAGGGATTTTAGTCGGTTCTCTCAAGTATTGTTTTATTCCTTTTTCGTGAGCTGCTCCTGTGAGAGCTAATACCTTAGG
Source organism: uncultured Candidatus Bathyarchaeia archaeon (assembly GCA_964473665.1). Taxonomy (GTDB): domain Archaea; phylum Thermoproteota; class Bathyarchaeia; order RBG-16-48-13; family CAYPFQ01; genus CAYYPV01. The sequence continues at coordinate 8,506 of CAYYPV010000024.1, read as the reverse complement.
TGCTTTTATTCCTTCATCTAGGTATTCTGTTACGAGCCAACTTAGTCTTGCTGCCATGAGTAGGTTTCGCTCTTCAACTAGAACAGCCCAAACTACTGGAACAGATTGTTTTAATTGTTCTAGGTCCGCTTCGAATAGCTGTTGGGCTTCCTCTTTTCTTCCACTTTCCCAGAGACGTGCTGCTGTTAGTGCTTCTTGATATGATTCCCAGTTATTTCTCGGCCGATATATGAATCCATATTTTCGAGCTAACTGTGTAATTCGTTGATGCATTTCATCTTCCGTCATATCGACTAACCATATGTCTGCATCAACATTTCCAAGAGTGTCAGAGGCGGTTGTGAATTCACATCTACTTGAGAGATGTCTTCTGCCACAGTAAATACAGTTTCCTTGAAGAGCGAAGTACCGCCTTAAGTCTAGCTCTAAAGCAAGTGCATCAGGCTTTATTGTGCGTACTTTTTCAACAGCATCTCTTATACTCGTGCTTGTGAAGTGCGCAGTCCCGAGAATCTCTATGTATTGGTTATAGTCGGCAACATAGATCATCTTCTCACTGCTGGACATTTTATCTACTCAACCTTATTGGATCGGTATTTTCTGCTTATCTTTCTTCGCAACGATTTGTGTCCTTGGAATTATGAGCTCTAGTACACCATTTTTGTATGTGGCGGATGCTTTCTTAATGTCTAATCCTTCGGGTACCCTAGTTCTGCTGTGGAATTTTTCTCCTGCGCGGATCTCTAGTACGCCTTCGGTAGTATCTACTTTTATTTGGTCTTTTTCTACACCCGGAACCTCTGCGTACACCTTCACAGCTTTCTCTTCCTCAATTACGTCTACTAAAGGTTCTCGAGCTTTGTCTTGACTGAATAATCGTTTAGGTTGAGTTGGTAGTAGGTCAGGAGATCTGAATTCTCCATATGCTACGTATCCATGAACACCCGGTTCGCTTATAGGCGTAACTTCCCATTTGCCTTGAAGCTTTCCGGTTTTTACGTTCTCGTCCATTTGCTCAAAATTTTTCTGGATACTTTGAAACATTCGTCTCCAATACTTTTCCATTTCCTCAAATATGTCTTTATAATCATCTGACATTCTATTTCACCTCCATCTCTTTTTTTATGATTTCTAAAAGTTTCATCAATCCGATGCTTGCAGCCAAGAAGCTGGCGCATCCAACTTCGGAAATTTGATATTCTCCTCTAGCAGGTTGAGTGACTAATCCTGTTTCCTTGAGTCGCCTAGTATTTTCCCGGATTATCTTCGGATTTAGATCCATTGAATCCATAAATTCAGCGAAATTTCTGATATGCCGCTCATCTTCAAGGAACTTCTTCATCATTTTGAGCCTTGTTTCATTCCCGAAGGCGTTGAACAGCTCGGTTAGCGCCTTAAATTCACTATCTGTGTCAGGCAGCTCCCTTGAAAGTTCTTCTCGTGGCCAATCTTCCGTTGCTAAGGGCACTTCGTAAAGTACCTTCCCGTTGCGTGTTATTAGCAGTTTTAAGCCCATTTTAGTCGCCTTGTTATTACTTTAAAGTAATATTACTTGTAGGTAACTATTTATATTTATTTATTTAAAAAAACGAATTCGAATACGTTGCAAAAAATCTAAACACAGGCCAAGAAAAAAATTTGCCTTACACAGCGGTTTAGTTTGAGTTCAAGTGAAAAAAAAGCCAACAAGCATTTTTTAAATGATAACGCTTATATTCAAAATGTATGAATCGTTAAGAAGGGTTTTTTGTCTAAATATAACGGCTATCCACCGAGTAAAGAAGCTGTACTTGTTCTAGCGGACGGAACCTTTGTGAAGGGTGTGGGCTTCGGTTCCATAAAAAAAGTTTCAGGCGAAGTTGTCTTTAATACAGGCATGGTGGGTTATCCTGAATCCATCACTGATCCTTCATATAAGGGTCAAATTCTGATGCAGACCTATCCTCTTATCGGTAATTATGGTGTTTGCCCAGATCATTTTGAGTCGGATGGACCTAAGATAGAGGGTTACGTTATTCATGAGTTGTGCAGGGAACCCAGCCATTGGGCTTCTAAGAAGAGTTTAGATGATTGGTTTGTTGAAACTGGAATTCCGGGCATAGAACGTGTTGATACTCGGATGTTGACTGAGAAGATTCGGATTTACGGTGTTATTCTGGGCATTTTATGGGTTTATAAGCGTGGCGAAGGCCCGGATTCTGATGAAATATTGAAAGAAGCAAAACGCATACCCGACCCTAACAAAATTGATCTTGTCGCTGAAGTTGCAACTAAGGAAGTTAAGACATTCAACGTTAACGGAAAATATAATGTTGTTTTTATTGACTGTGGAGTGAAACAGAATAGCATCAGAAACATGTTAAGTAAAAATTTGAAAGTTACATTAGTTCCGCCGAATACAACTGCAGATAAAATTTTGGATATGAAACCTGATGGAATTGCAGTATCAAATGGGCCCGGAGACCCAAAGATGGTTCCTTATGTAATAAAAACTTTGAAGGAGCTTACTGAAACAGATATTCCAATTATGGGGATATGTCTTGGAAACCAGCTTTTAGCACTAGCGCTTGGTGGCGACACATACAAATTAAAGTTTGGACATAGAGGACAAAATCATCCTTGTATAGATCTGGAAACAGAGAAATGTTACATTACAAGCCAAAATCACGGTTACGCTGTAAAAGCTGAATCACTCAAAGGAACTGGATTAAAAGTTACTTGGATTAACGCCAACGATAAAACTGTTGAAGGACTCACGCACACCAAGAAACCTATTTTTGCAGTTCAATTCCATCCAGAAGCAGGTCCCGGACCACAGGATACACAATTCCTCTTTGATAGGTTTCTGGAGAATATGAAGGAACATGTTGGTGAAAGGTAGATGCCAAAACGCGAAGATATTAGGAAGGTTTTAGTGATAGGCAGCGGCGGAATCGTCATCGCTCAAGCCGCTGAGTTTGACTACAGTGGCAGCCAGGCGCTTAAGGCGCTACGGGAAGAGGGCATTCATACTGTTCTCGTTAATCCTAATGTTGCAACTATTCAGACTAGCATGAAGATGGCTGATAAGGTGTATCTTGAGCCCACCACTCCTGAAATGGTTGCACAGATTATTAGGCGTGAGAAGCCTGATGGAGTTCTCCTCGGTTTTGGCGGTCAGACTGGTTTGAATGTGGGTGTTCAGTTAGGGAAGATGGGTGTGTTTGAAAAGGAAGGAGTAAAAGTTCTTGGATCTTCAGTTGAAACAATTGAGAAAACTGAGGATAGAGATTTATTCAAGAAAGCTATGGGAGACGCGGATGTTCCGGTTCCGAAGAGTAAAGCTACTTACAGTGTTGAGGATTCTCTACGGGTTGCAAATGAAATAGGGTATCCAGTTATTGTTCGAGTAGCTTACACTTTAGGCGGTGGCGGTTCGGGTGTTGCTTATGATTCTGCGCATCTCAGAGACATAGTTAGTAAGGCTTTGCCTCAAAGTTTGGAGCACCAAGTTTTAGTTGAGCAGTATTTGGAACATTGGAAAGAAATTGAATATGAGGTTATGCGAGATTACAAGGATAATACGATAACTGTTTGTGCACTGGAGAACTTTGATCCTCTTGGTATACATACAGGTGATAGCATTGTCGTTGCGCCAACTCAGACTCTTACCAATAGGGAGTATCAAATTCTTAGAAGTGCTTCCATTCGTGTAATTAGATCTGTGAAGGTAATAGGCGAATGCAACATTCAGTTCGGTTTAGATCCTTACAGTGAAAGATACGTTGCAATTGAAGTAAATGCTAGAATGTCTAGGTCAAGCGCTTTAGCTTCAAAGGCTACTGGCTATCCACTCGCATACATCGCCGCAAAATTAGCAATCGGGTACACATTACCTGAGTTGATAAATAAAGTCACAGGAGTTACGACGGCATGCTTTGAACCTGCACTTGATTATACTGTTGTGAAAATTCCGCGATGGGATTTCCAAAAGTTTCCGGGACCAGTGGATAGGCGACTTGGCCCCCAGATGAAGTCCGTCGGCGAAGTTATGTCCATCGCTCACTCGTTTGAAGAAGCGCTTCAGAAGGCTATTCGGGAACTTGAAATTGGCAGAGATGGACTTGTTGGAAGCCCTGACGATGATGAAAAAGAGTCTGTAGAAAAACTATCAGAGGAACTTCGATATCCGACTGATGATAGGCTGTTCAAGATCCCGAAGGCATTGAAGGCTAACATGTCTGTACAGGAAATTTATAAAATGACAGGAATTGATCCCTGGTTTCTATTCAAGATTAAGAAAATTGTTGATATAGAGAAAAAGCTTCACGGTTTATCGCTAAGCGAAGATAAGGAAGCGTTGATTGAAAATATTCGTGAAGCGAAGAGACTTGGTTTTTCAGATAAACAAATTTCAGTATTAATGCATGTTGATGAGGATATTATTAGAGGATTTAGGAAGAAGAATAGGATAATCCCTGCGTTTAAAATAGTCGATACGATGGCTGCAGAATGGGCTTCAAAAACGAATTACTGTTACGTTACTTACAACGACAAGGAAGATGATGTAGATTTTAAGAGGGGAAAAAGGAAGACGCTAGTTTTGGGGGCTGGGTGCATACGCATCGGAAGCAGCGTTGAATTTGATTACTGCACCATGAATACTGCATGGTCGATGAAAGAGGAGGGCATCGATGAAGTAATTGTGATGAATAATAATCCTGAAACTGTGTCAACGGACTATGACATGTCTGACAAACTTTACTTTGAAGAGATGACGCTCGAACGAGTGCTGGATATTATTGACAAAGAGAGACCTATGGGAGTTGTTGTTAGTGTAGGTGGACAAACGCCGAATAATCTTGCTTTACCGCTTTCAAAACGTGGAGTCAGACTTCTCGGAACGAGTGCGGATAGCATTGATCGCGCTGAAGACCGTTCAAAGTTCAGTACGCTTCTAGATAGATTTGGGATCCCGCAGCCTATTTGGAACAGTTTAACTTCTATGAAGGCAGCGAAGGAGTTTGCAGGAAAAATTGGTTACCCAGTCATTATTCGGCCTTCCTATGTATTGTCAGGCTCGGCTATGCGTGTAGCTCGAAACGAGGATGAGTTAACGGATTACATAAGTATCGCAGCGAAGGTTTCTCCTGAGCATCCTGTCGTGATTAGTAAGTTTATGGAGAATGCAAAAGAGGTTGAGGTTGATGCTGTTAGCGACGGAAGAGATGTATTGATAGGTGCGATAATTGAGCACATTGAGCTTGCAGGTACTCATAGTGGGGATGCGACAATGGTTATTCCTCCGCAGACCCTGAGTCCAGATACAACTGCAACGATTGAGGACTATGCCGAGCGAGTAGCACGTGCAATGGTGATTAGAGGTCCATTCAACATTCAGTTTCTGGTTAAGAACAATACGGTCTACATAATTGAGTTAAACTTGAGAGCAAGCCGAAGCATGCCGTTTACGAGTAAAGCTGCGGGGATACCGCTAATCAGGATAGCTGCTAAAGTTATGTTAGGCAAAACTCTTCGAGAGTTAAATGTGCTGAATAAGTCTCAGACGCTTCATGTTGCTGTGAAGTCTCCGATGTTTTCATTTATGCGTCTTAAGGGAGCTGATCCAGTACTAGGTGTTGAAATGACTTCGACGGGTGAAGTTGCATGTATGGATTATGATTTTGCCGGAGCACTAATTAAGGCGCTTGTGGCAGCGGGGCTGACTGTGCCAGCTTCTGGTAAGCCTATTTTATTGACTGTCCGTGATGAGGATCAGCATGATGCAGTTAAGATAGCCCGGATGTTACAGAATATCGGCTACAAGGTGTTTGCAACTAAAGGTACAGCAGAAGTTCTTCAGGATGCAGGCATAAAGAACGTGAAAGTTTTGAGGAAGATTAGTGAGAAGAAAGACGACATCATTGGGCGTATAGTAAAAAGAGAGATTGGAATGGTTATTAATACCCCCTCGGTGCTACGTAGAGAAACAGTGGATGATGGTTATATTATTAGGAGAACAGCTACTGAGTTTCTAGTCCCAGTTATTACACGAATGGAAACAGCTATAGCCTTAGTGAAGGCGTTGGAGGAGAATGCGTTTACAATGCTGCACGCTCGGTCTTTAAATGAGTTTGCAGCCAATTCCTCGATGGGAAAAGAGATTTAATGTTTAATAATTAATGAGGAGGAGATTGTGTATATCAAGCTCGGGAGCAGTGAACCCCAAAATGGATAAAACTGATCAGATGATTCTTGCGATCCTTAAGGAAGATGCTCGAAAAGCATACACGGATATTGCGAAAAAGGTTGGCTTGTCAGAGGGCGCTGTGAGGAAGCGTGTCCAGAACTTAGTTAAATCAGGAATTATACGCAGATTCACTGTTTCAAGTGGATTAAAAGAAGGAGTGAGGGCGATTACATTGATTTCTGCAGCTTCTACTCCTGAAATTTCCGCGAAAATTATGAAGCTTGAAGACGTTGAGGCGGTCTATGAGATTACAGGTCAATATGACATTGCTGTATTGCTGTCCGGTGCTAACATCGAAGAGATAAATCAGTCAGTTGATAAAATCCGCGGCATTGAGGGAATTACTAACACTAACACGATGATCATTCTAAGAAGTTTAATTTAAATTGACCTTGAACATTACTCTAAAGCCGCAATTATAGCATCAGTCATCTCAGAAGTTTTTACGGATCCTCCGAGGTCGTATGTAACATTCTTTCCTTCAGATATCACCGATTTTGTTGCCTTAAATATAGCATCAGCTTTTTCCTTTTCCCCCAGAGCCTCCAACATCCATCCACCCGCTAGAATGGTCGCTGTAGGATTCACTTTATCCATGCCCTTGTATTTTGGTGAGCTTCCATGGGCTGGTTCAAACATAGCGTATTTGTCGCCGAAGTTAGCTGAATATACGCATCCTATGCTTCCGATTAGACCTGAAGCTTCCTCAGATAATATGTCCATGAATAGGTTTGTGCTTAGAATTATATTTTGATTGAAACGTTGGGGATTCTTAATCAGTTGCTGTGAGAAGTTGTCTATGAAATAATCGATTAATTGAATTCCTTTGAATTCCGTTGCAACAGTGTTCACAGCTTCCATAAATAGACCGTCAGTTTCTTTGCATATGTTTCCTTTATGTATGGCCACCAGGGTATTCCAGCCTTTTTGCTTTGCCATTTTAAAGGCAAAACGCGCTATTCGTTCAGAGGACGACCTCGTAATCTTTCTTATGCCTATAGCTGTGTCTTTTGTCAGTCTATATTCAAGTCCAGTATACAGTCCTTCAGTAGCCTCACGGACGCAGATGAAGTCAACGTCTCCGAGGGGACCTACGGTGTTCGGGAAAGTTTTAATCGGTCTCACATTGGCGTAGAGATCAAATTTTTGCCTTATGCTTACAGCTACACTCTTGGGTGTACCTGGTTTGGGTATGGTTGTTGTTGGACCCTTAAAACAGGCGTCTGCTTGTTCCATTGTTTTCCAAGTTTCAGGCGGTATGAATGTATCTCCTCCATGTTTTTCCCACCATTCTAGTCCAGCATCGCAGGGTATGAGTTTCACATTTGTTTTTACTGCATTTAGCACCTTCAGCATCGATTCCACTAATTCTGGTCCTGTGCCGTCTCCTTTTATTATTGCAGCTGATGGCTTGTGCCCTTTATAGCTCATACTTCTCCATCCTCACCTTAACCTCATATGACCTAAGTCTACTCAACTTTTACTTTATTAGTGTTGAGTCGGCGAGTATTAGAAACGCTTATTCATATTTGACTGAAAATTTTGGTGATATTAAAGGCGGTCATTCGGGATGTACTATTTTAGTTGGAAGTCTCCATGCTTCTTGAAATGAGCTACAAGGCCGCCATTTTTCAGGATTGTAAGCAGGAATTCCGGCATAGGCTTCGTTGAGAATTTGGCTCCAGAAGTTAAGTTGCCGATAGTTCCTTCTTCCAGATTTATTTCGAGGATATCTTGATCCTTTACTTTGCTGTATAGCTCGTCACATTCAACTATGGGTAGACCAACGTTTATTGCGTTTCGTAGAAATATTCGTGCAAAAGATCGCGCTACAACCGCCCCAATCCCAGCTTCTTTTAGTACTAATGGGGCATGCTCCCGACTTGATCCGCAGCCGAAATTTTTTCCAGCTACGATTATGTCACCCTTTTTTATTTTTTTGTAGAAATTTGGGTCTATTCCTTCCATGGCATGTTTTGAAAGTTCTTTTACATCAGTTATTCTGAACTTGTATTTTCCTGGGATAATCACATCAGTGTTTACGTTATCTCCATATTTCCATGCTCTACCGGTAATTTTCAATGCTTATCCCAAGTGTTATTTGAAAATTGTTTTAACTTTCCAATTAAAATTTAGTATTTCTCTTTTGTCTTCTTTTTTTCCAAAAGCCAGAAGCCGAATAAAGCACCAAAAAATATGATGCTTGCGCTTTTGGTTAGAAAGTTAAACGGAGCTTCGGAGAACTGTTTGGAAATTATGGTTTGCGAAATCCAATTG
>CAYYPV010000023.1:0-2498 GCA_964473665.1 uncultured Candidatus Bathyarchaeia archaeon | reverse complement strand
GGTGTAAAAGCAATTTTAGAACTCTGCACAGGCGATATGCGACGGATGATAAATACATTGCAGGCAGCAGCTGCTTTAGGTAAAAGGGTTGATGAAAAAATTGTTTACGCTGTAGCTGGGAGAGCGCATCCGCTGGAAGTTCAAGAGATGCTTAAATTGGCTTTTCAAGGTAGATTTGTGGAAGCGCGTGAAAAACTGCGATCAATGCTAATAGAGTACGGGCTCTCAGGGATAGATATAGTTAAACAAATTCATCAAGAAATTTTGGGGCTTAATTTGCCTGAACCGTTGAAACCGCAGCTTGCCGACATTGTTGGCGAGATTGATTTTCGGCTATCACAGGGTACTGATGAGGAGGTTCAGTTAAGCGCGTTACTTGCACGTTTAGCTTTGATTGGAGAGCAGCTTAGAGATAGAAAGTAAGCGCGTGACTTAAAATGATGCTTCCATGGACTGTGGTACATAAACCAAAAAGTGTTTCAGACGTTCTAGGCAATCCTGATTCAGTGATGAAATTTACTGAGTGGATGCGTTCATGGGATAAGAAAATTCCTTCAAAGAGAGCAGCCTTTCTCTATGGACCGCCTGGAGTTGGAAAAACCGTTGTCGCTGAATCCTACGCTAACGAGAACGGTTACGACCTAATTGAAATGAATGCTAGTGACTGGAGAACTGCAGAAGCTGTAGACCGTGTTGCAGGCTCAGCCTCGATGCAGGCAACTCTATACGGTACAAGGAAACGCATGGTCATAGTTGACGAGCTGGACGGTATCGGCGGGGCTGAGGACCGGGGTGGTTTAGGCGCAATTTTAGATGTGGTGAAAACTACGCAGTGCCCCATAGTGTTGATAGCTAATAACGTATGGGATCAACGTTTCACTTACCTAAGAAATTACTGTCTTTTAATTGATTTTAAGAGAATTCCATGGCGCAGCATAGTACCATTTCTTAGAAAGATCTGCGACGAGGAAAGAATAGAGGCTGAAGAGGAAGCTTTGAGAATTATAGCTGAAAGATCGCGCGGCGACGTTAGATCCGCAATTAATGATCTGCAAGCACTAGCGCAAGGTCGCAATTCGCTTAAATATGAAGATGTCAGTTGGCTCGCATATAGAGATAGGCAAGAATCAATATTCGAAGTTCTCCACACAATTTTTACAACTAAAAGCAGCCTAGAAGCAAAGAGGGCTGTCGATAAAGCTGACGTCGACTACGAATTACTTTTTGAGTGGATTTACGAAAATATCCCATACCAGCTAACAGATCTGCAAGACATGAATAATGCTATGCAAAATTTGGCTAAAGCAGACATTTACTTGAAGCGCATAAGAAACCAGGAATGGGGATTACTCGGCTATTTCTTCGACTTAATGACCTCCGGCATTGCCATGTCCCGAGAGCGAACACCGGTTAAATGGGTTCCATTCAATTTTCCACAAAGGATAAAATTGTTGTCCCAAACTAAGAAAGAACGACAAATTAGGTTGGGAATAGGAAGAAGAATAGGCGCGAGATGCCACACCTCAGCAAGATCAGCTGTAAGAGACTACTTACCCTACCTACAATTAATTTTCGAGAAAAACACGAAGATGGCTTCCGAACTAGCTGAATGGTTCAATTTTGATGAAGGAATAATCAATTATCTTGCAGGCAAGGGACAAAAAATAAAGGAAGATATCGACTAGCCCTCACGCGCATGCTTGATTATGTGACCAACTTCAGGCAATATCAGATTTCTGGCGGCAACCTCTACCGCCTGAGGAGAACCTGGCAGACAGAAGACTGTTTTCCGATTTATTATCCCAGCTATTGCCCTGGTTAGAATTGCAGGCGAACCTATCTTCTCATAACTTATTTTTCTCAGCAATTCACCGAAGCCTGGAAGCCCCTTTTCGATTAATGGTTGAACCGCTTCTATTGTAACATCTGAAGGAGTAATTCCTGTCCCACCCAGCGTTATGACTGAGTCTACATCATTACGCGATACGGCTTCTTTGATTGCGTTAACAATCATTTTTTCATTATCAGGTATGAGTGTTCGCAATTTTACACTATGACCGGACTTTTCTAATAGTTTAGTTATCAAATCACCTGAAACATCAATTATCGCTTCGCCTTTTTCTAAACCGTGATATCGTGAAGTACTGCATGTTATAACCGCGAAGTTAAGTTTCTTCGGCGATTCTTCCTTATGTTTAGCCGCCGTTTTACTCATTTTTCAACACCTTTCATAGAAAAGTCATCTGCAGAGTTCTATTCGTATTGGCAGCCATCGCTCTTCTTCTCCAAAGTCACACTCTTAAAATATATTTTGTTTTTTTGAACTCTATAACCAAGTGAACCAGTTTTGCATTCGCTATCCAATTATCGTTTTATTTTTTTAACAACTCTAATGTTTTCTATAATAGTGGTTTTATACTGTCCCTGTTCATCCTTCTCATATTTCTTGGTCATATCCCATATTGTTAATAGAGCCATTGCAGTAGCGGTTAAGGCTT
>CAYYPV010000022.1:0-8301 GCA_964473665.1 uncultured Candidatus Bathyarchaeia archaeon | reverse complement strand
ACAACTTTTTCAGCAATTTTTTTTGGGTCATGCTGTTGCTGTACATATTTAACCCCTTCACCTGCAAGAGAATCTCTGATTTGACGAGAGCTTACCAAATTTGAAAGAGCTTCAGCAATTTCGTCTGGCGTGTTAGCGTCTTTAACAGGTATTTCAGGATAAAGACTTCTGTTTACAAATTGGATAACTGGTCGCCCGCAAGCCATTGCTTCTAGGCTAACCATTAGGGTTATTCCTAAATTAAAATCGGTTACTACAATATCAGCGTCCCAGTAAAGGGACGGCATGTCTGTATGGGCAAATTTAGGTAGCAATTCGACATTTTTTATCTTGCGTTTAACCAACAAGCTGCGTATTTTATCAGCATCTTTACCATAGTCAATTAACCTAAATTTTACGTGTGCATTATCTCTCTGGAATTTCGTAATTCCTTCTATGAATAATTCTGTACCCTTAACTACGCTTAAGTCGCATGGGTAAAATACGGTAATTTCCTTTCTATCTGGCAATGGTTTGGGATAAAACATGGTAAAATCGACGGGGTTGGGCAGATACTCGGCGTCTGCGTTAAATTCCTTAGCTGCTGAAAGTAAATCAGGCGTGCTTACAAGAATTTTCTCACATCTTTTTAGATTGTATCGAACTAGTCTACCCCAAATTGGGTGATGTAAGGTATACCGTATATCTGAACCGTGACCGTGTCCTATAACCGATTTTTTCTTAAACTTTTTAGTTATATAACAATCCTGTAAGAGATAATGGACGTGATACACGTCGCCACTGGCTCTTAAAACCTTCCACGTTATCCCGAAAGTTTTACTCCACAGTTCTCTAGCTCTCTTTATGTGTTTTGCTTCAATATCTTCACTAAAATATTTTATCAGGGTTTCACCGATGAAACGAGCAGTCATTTATCATTACTATTCGCATGATTTGCCTCCTTAGGCAGTAATTTCAGCCTATCTAAATAGCTAGAAAACAGTATTATTTGTTTGTTGGGGTTGTTTACACAGGATCACTATTTTCGTACAATGTTCTAAACTTCAGTTGAGCGAACATTGACATTAGAGATAGAGGGCAAAATTCTTAAAAGTGAAAATACTTTTTTGGTATACATTTCTACCGTGCTAAGACCTCTTTATACTAATCCAGCTTGTTGTACTAAAAGCCTAAAAAATGATATAATTGCTTCTGAACTAAATTTCACATGCAACTTCATATGTTTCTTAGCCAGATAAATGGAAAGAATCATCCCTAAAAACTGGATTAATGTATCCGCTAATGCTGCTCCGACTGCACCGAAAAATACGGCTAACACAGGGAAGAGTATTATGGCTGTAACGCCCTGTATAAGGACGAGTCTAGCACTTAACGAAGGTTTTCCCATAGCGTTCATAATTGTCAGAGCTATGACTGTAATCGATGAAAAAGCATTGGCAAACATACATACGCGGAAGATATTTGTAGCTGGCAAATATGTCGTACCAAAAACCAATTTTATAGCGAATCCCCCTAAAATGAAGCTTCCGATTAAAACAAGGATTACGTAAATTCCAGATCCGATAATACCTGTTTCATAAATCTTCCTGATTTTGCCTTCATTACCGTCTGCCTGTGCCTTAGAAACAATTGGAAAAACCACAGTCCCATACGCCATAGGAATATAGCTTATATAGCCAGCGAGACCCTGGGCCACAGAATATTCTCCTATAGTTTGTCCAGCAACCACGAATCCAAGAATTATTTTATCTAATCCAGATGTCGCGAAAGTCGCTAACGAAGAAATATATAGAAACAACCCGTATCGAAAAAGCTTCTTTCCTATTTCCCATCGAAATCGCCCTCGAACCCACATTGTCTTAAGTGTAATTAAAGTCGTAATCAGCTTTGCAATAATGTAACCCATTATTGCCCCAATTACGCCGAATCCTAAAAGGACAAATCCAACCGATAAAAACCCGCAAAGAGCAGTATAACCCAGGGACAATGCAGACATAAGCTCAATTCGCCGTTTGGCCTGGATACGTGCAAAAAAAATATCAAATGAACATGGTAACATGTATAAAGAGCAAATGATTATCAGGTTTCCGATGGGTTTATTCATTCCAGAAGCAATTAGTGACGCTGAGGCTATAGTTATAGCAAAGAAAGTTAATGTGATTGTCGAATCAACTAGGAACCCAGTCCAAACGATGTCTTCATCGCGATCAAGCTCGGCAGCGTATTTAGCAACTGCACCTCCAATTCCAGTGTCTGCAAGCAGGTTTACGATTGTAATAATTGAAAAAGTTACAGTGAAAAAGCCATAGCCTTTAGGCAAAAGTAATCTGGCTAGCGCAATCACTGTTAAAGCTGCGATAATTGTACCTAAAAAACCAGTGGCAGAGGCTGCTAGAAACTGGCGGAAAGTCCTTTTCACTTACTTCACTTCTTAATATCCGAATAACTTTCTGTATTTAACAAAGCTTTCTTATGTATCTTTTATGGGCGATATTCCAAATATAGAGGAATTTGTTATGAGAAACGGACGCCAGAGGATTTTGGATCAAATTGCCAGAAATATTTTATCTGTTGAGGAGGCCGGTTTCCTCGTTAAAAGCTTTGATGTAATTGGGGATGTAGCGATACTAAAATTTCCGAATAGCTTAGAAATAAAACGTATTAAAATTGGTAAAGCTCTTTTGAAGGCTGTTCCAAAAATAAAAGTCATTTTACAGCAAAAGTCAGCTGTTAGTGGAGATTTTCGAACACGCAAATTAGAGTGGCTTGCAGGAGAAAAACGGGTTGAAACAATCTATCGGGAGCATGGATGTAGCTTCAAGCTGAATTTAGCCAAAGTCTATTTTTCCCCTCGTCTATCATCTGAGAGAATGCGAATAGCCGAATTAGTGAGAGAAGGCGAAGTCATTGTTAACATGTTTGCTGGAGTCGGGTGTTTTTCACTAATTATTGCAAAGCACAGTCAAGCTGAGAAAATATATTCTATAGACATAAATCCAAACGCGGTATCCTTCATGAGAGAAAATATTGATCTTGCAAAAGTATGGAATAGGGTAATTCCAATTAAAGGAGATGCAAAAACTGTTATTGAAACTGAGCTGAAAGGCAAAGCTGATAGAGTTCTGATGCCGTTACCGCAAAAAGCATATGAGTATCTAGACGCTGCCGTAACAGCGCTTAAACCGTCGGGTGGCTGGGTTCATTACTACGATTTTACGCATGCGGAAAAAGGTGAAGATCCTGTGGAAAAAGTTTCTGCAAAAGTTTCTGGTAAAATTGGTGATTTGACCATTAATTTCAATATCCCATTCGGTCGTATAGTGAGGTCGACGGGACCAAATTGGTATCAGGTAGCTTTAGATATACGGATAAAATCGAGGATTCCGTAAGGTATGACAGTTTTTACGCTTTTATTAGGCAAAATATGATGTATTGTCCCTTTCGAAATCGGGAACTATCTCAATACGTGATGCGGCTTCTCTTCCAGGGTTTATATGTTGTACTTGGCGGAGGCTTGGAAAAATAAAAATTGGTCCATTGGTCGCCATCCTTGTCGCTGGATGCTTTCCTCCAAATGTACTACGACAGACCTTTCTGGTTAATTGCCTAACCTCTTCTTCGTCAATGTAACCGAGGGTATGAAGATACTCGTGAAGAAGAATTTCAAATACGTAGGCGTTAACAAGCTCCATATCGCCGGAAGATTTTATCACTTCTTGAAGCGGTATTCTATTTAAAACAATAAAATTTGATCCCACGGCATGATATGCACCTATAGGGCCGGGTAGATTGGATAACCCTAAAAGAAGCCCAACGCGTCTCAAGCCCAAATTTTCTTCTACAGATTTCTTCACTAACCCAAATATTGATGCAAAATCATGGCATGAACTCAACTTTTCAGTATAATCAACCATGTTTATGTTCCCTCTAGCTAGTTATTCATCCGCGGTTTTACGGCGTTTCTGAGGCTTTGCGCCCTTCAACTCCTTTAATCTTTTATCAACTGTATCAAGTTCTTCTCTTAGATGTAGTTTATAGTCTTCAAGCATCGAAACTTTATTTTCAGTCGGAATACTTCCCCAGATATTTTGGGCAAACTCCTCATGCATGCGTTTAATGTCTTTTTTGACCTCTTCAATCATGTCTTTAACTTCTGGTTTCTGTATAAAGTCTAACCAAAGTTCTTTAAGCTGAACAGCTCTTCTTCTAAATTCTTCCTTGTTAGTCATATAGTTCGTAATTTCCTGTTGACCTTTTTCAGTAATCCTGTAAGGTCTCGCACTCTTCTTTTTATCACTCTTCCCAGGGACAATCTCAATATATCCTATCTTCTCAAGCCATTCTAGGGTAGGATAAATTGATCCTGGGCCGGGTCTCCAATGTCCCGTTGTCCTTTTTTCAATCTCCTCCATTATTTCATATCCGTACATTGGCTTCTGAGACAGTAGCCTTAGAATATAGTACTTTAGGAATCCTCGCGGGACCATATGTGGAAGACGCATCATCGCACCAATATCTAATGCAATATCATATCAGATATTTAAACGCCTCTTTTGACAGAGGCAAAAGAATCTTTGAAAGGCTGAGCGAAAAAGTGAATGAATGCGAGAGATATTAAGTGAGAGAAGAAGAGCAAGAGAGTTATTAGGCTAGATTAATCTATTCAAATAGTCCTTATCTAAACCTCGAATTGCGTGACAACTATGAGCCCCTCTTCTGTTAAGACTCACATTTTTGCCTATGTACGCATCGCAAGACCTAGAGCCGGAGTTTTAATGAGTTTAGTCGCATTAAGTGCAGCTGTGCTTGCATCGAGTGGCGGTCTGTCAATTGGAAAATACCTCTTAATCTATCTAATCAGCCTATTGACCGGTAGTGCATGTGCATCCTATAACGCGTATTTAGATTTAGATATGGATCTCAAGTTGCCGCGAAAATCAAGTCGTCCAGTAGCAGCGGGAATAATAAGACCGGAAAATGCAGTTATTTGGGGCTTGTTTTTATCGGTTGCTGCAATTTCATTAGCTTGGACCTTTAACCTGTATTCTTCAATTATAGTTGTCCTTGGCATCGTTGGGATAGCTGCCTATACTGCTCTTAAGCGGAAGCATCCATTAAGCATCATTTTGAGTTCGGTTACTAATGGTTTGGCTGTTCCTACTTTAGGATGGGTTGCTGCTGAAGGGAGCATAAATGTTGCGGGAATAGTTTTAGCCACAATTCTTATTCTTTGGACTTTCAGCCATCTAGTAACGATTTCATTCGCTCATAAGGATGAGTACGAAACAATTGCTAGACCAACTTTTCTACGTATGTATGGTAACAATGTCGCCATGGCGTCTTCACTGATCGCGGTTTCTGTTGTGTACCTCTTGAGTTTAGGGCTTTCAAAAATCACTCATCTAGGTTTGATTTATCTATCATTAACGGCAATACTTGGATTTTTGTTCTTAGCTACTATGATTAACCTTGCTAAAAATAAATCCGAAAAGTCAGGATTAACTGCCTTTAAATTTTCAGGAATGTATATCGTGCTACTGTCTTTATTCATAATAATTGATGTACTTGTGGCTAAATTTTAGTTGAAAATAATACCTATACGCCTTATAATACCCCTATCAGTAAATGCACTTATTGTAATAGGAAGTATAAGCTCTGCTAAGTTCAAAAGGTCAATGAATGTGTGGTGAATATATGCGAGTTGCTATAGTCTATGACTCCTCCACGGGGAATACTGAACTAATGGCAAAAGCGATAGCGGAAGGGGCAAAGTCTGTAAATAATGTGGAAGTCATTTTAAAGAAGCTGGATAATGGGTTTACTCCTGAAGAATTGGTAGACGCCTCAGCCATCATTTTAGGTTCTCCCACCATTTATGGAGGCGTTTCCGAGAAAATGAAAACTCTACTTGAAGCAATGAAGAATATTCGGTTGCAGGGAAAAATTGGAGCAGCTTTTGGCTCCTATCAGTGGAGCGGTGAAGCGCCTAATGTACTTAATGAGGCCATGAAATCCCTTGGAATGAACATTGTAGAACCGGCGTTACTTGCGGAGCTTACACCAAAAGAGAGTGATTTAAAGCAATGTAGGGAGCTAGGAGAGGCTGTAGCAAGAAAATTAGCAAAAAGTTAGGCGCGTTTTCAAATGTATGATGTGATAATAATCGGTGCAGGTCCTGCAGGGCTGACTGCTGCAATTTACACTTCTCGAAAGAAACTTTCCACACTAGTTCTCTCCACGGATATTGGTGGCCAAACTATACTTTCATCTGATGTTGAAAACTATCTAGGGTATAACTACATTGCTGGAGTAGATCTTGTTCAGAAGTTTGAAGAGCACGTGAAAGAATTTGATATTAAGCTCGAATTGGATGTTAAAGTGAAAAATTTTAAAAAAATTGAAGGCGGCTTTGAGGTCAGCACCCAAGATAAATATTATCAAAGTAAAACAGTAATAATCGCTTCAGGTAAAATTCCTAAAAGGTTGAATGTCCCTGGTGAAAAGGAATTTCTAGGTAGAGGAGTGACTTACTGCGCCACTTGTGATGCACCAGTTTTTAACGGAATGCCCGTGGCGGTAATAGGCGGTGGTAACTCAGCTCTAGATGCAACCCTTCAGCTAACAAAGATCTCTAGCAGAATTTATCTGATAACCATTAATCCCCAAATGGAGGGAGATGAGGTGATGCTTGAGAAAGCTGAGGCTTCACCCAACGTAACTATACTGAATAATACGGAAACTCTCGAGATAAAAGGAGATACAACTGTTAAACAAATAAGAGTGAAGAATACATCGATAGGCGAAGAGAAATATTTAGATGTACGCGGAGTGTTCATAGAAATAGGCTCAATACCCAGCTGCGATTTTGTCGGAGATCAAATCGAGCGCAATAAGCTTGGTGAAATCAAAGTAGACAACCGCAATAGTACAAATGTTCCCGGTGTATTTGCCGCCGGCGATGTTACTGACGTAATTGAAAAACAAATAATCATAGCTGCGGGAGAAGGCTCTAAAGCGGCTTTGGCAGCGTATGAGTATTTGGCGAAGTTAAAGAAATATTGAAATAATGTCTATAGCAGGGGGATGATATATGCGCATCTTTGCATTAATCGATAGCGAGTATGGCGGGAGGATAGTCCAAAATATAATTAATAGGGGTTCGCCTAAGTGGGAAGTAAAAGTTCACGAGTTTAAGGGAACACTTCCGCTGATAATTGACGAATCAGAAGAATATGTGCCAAAAGACTGCCCAGAATCAGATCTCATTCTTTCTCTATGTGAAAACTCCAGCATTATACAACTGTTACCTGCAATCGCAAAAAAGGCTGGCGTTAAAGCAGTGATCGTCGCTGTAGACAACCCATTGTGGGTTCCACTAGGATTACAGAAACAAATAGCAGAGGAACTTGATCAAATTGGAGTTGCATCCGCATTTTCAAAGCCTCTGTGCTCATTAACGGAGACCAGAGACCAATGGATAAGTGAATTTGCAAGATTCTTCGGAAAACCAAAGCTTACTATAAATGGTAAAAATGTAGTTGACGAAGTTATTGTTGAATGCGGTGCTCCATGCGGATCAACTTGGTTTATAGCAGAAAAGCTGAAAGGAGTTAAAACTGCGGACGCAAACCAAATAGCCGGTCTTCTATTACACAATTATCCATGTTTAGCCTCAATGCAGATCGACCCTAATGTTGAAGATACTATAATGCATTTATCTGGCAATCTCATTAGGAGTGAAATTAGCAGAAATGTTCTCGCGATGAAGTGATACACTCTAAACTTTAAGATCATTTTGGATAAACAATGGATTATCAGCATGTTTCGGTTTGAAATCTTCCCTAATTCAGTAACATGATGAATGACTTGCAGATTATTAGTGGAAGACATCAGAAGAATAGATCATTTTAGATTGAGATAATTATCAAGTTGTAATTAAATTCTGCTACGGTAAAATTATAGAACGCAAACTGCTAAGCTGAAGTTTGTTATTTTAATCTGCCGACTTTACTCACAGCATGGAGCGCGAGTTTCTCAGCTACATTTAACTTTGTTGCACTTTGTAACGCCTGCCAACTAGGTGAACTATTCACTTCAAGAATAATTGGACCTCTTTCTGATTCGATAAAATCTACCCCCGCGTACTCCAAGCCAAGTGCCTTCGTTGCATTAGCCGCCATCGCCACCATTTTTGATGACAACTGTACCGCCTCAGCCTTCCCCCCTTGAGCGATATTCGTCTTCCACTCTTCTGGAGGAGCAGCCCTGCTAATGGCTGCCAACAGTTTATTGCCTATAACA
>CAYYPV010000021.1:0-24942 GCA_964473665.1 uncultured Candidatus Bathyarchaeia archaeon | reverse complement strand
CATTAACTGAAAAACAGAATAGTGGACTGGTGGGGATTCGAACCCCAGACCTCCCGGATGCGAACCGGACGCTCTACCAGACTGAGCTACCAGCCCATCGACGAGGGCCACCACGGAGATTTGAACCCCGCCTCCAGGCTCCACAGGCCTGTACGCTACCAGGCTACGTTATGGTGGCCATTTTAGTGCGGGGAGAGGGATTCGAACCCTCGAAAGCCTACGCTATGGGATTTCTTCTGACCCAAGGTTTTAGCCCTTTTTGGTTGGGCGACCTTAAGTCCCACGCCTTTGACCTGACTCGGCGATCCCCGCCAACGAATTTCAAACAGTATTTTTTGCTCATAAACTCTTTGATTTTATCTTATGGTTAAAAGGAAGATTTATCACACAATATTGGTGCGATAGAATTTGGTCGGGCCTGTGGCCAAGTCAGGACAAGGCAGCAGCCTCCTACAGTTGGCTGAAGAAAGCTGCAAAACGGTTGAATGTAAGCCGTGCAGAAATCAGGGGTTCAAATCCCCTCGGGCCCGTCCTCTCTTTAAGTTATCTTGATTTCTTCTGATAACTTATCGATGGAGACCTCTTTCTGGGTTCCTTGTTCCATATCTTTTATTATGGCATTTCCTTTCTGCAGTTCTTTTGGAGCTATTATGATGACAAATTTGCAGCTTTTTGTATTTGCGTAGGATAATGCTTTTTTGATGCTTTTTCCTAAAATTTCGGTTTCGACTACAAGTCCTTCGTTTCTTAATTTTTGTGATATTTTCATTGCCTGGGGGCGTAGTTCGTCATTTACTGATATTATTAATATTTTTTTTTCAGCAGTTTTTTTGTGGAAAAGATTCTGTTTTTCCATAGCTAAGTTAATGCGGTCAATTCCAGGTGCGCAGCCAACTGCAGGGGTGGGTTCGCCTCCGAAAGTTTCTATGAGTTTATCGTATCTTCCTCCACCGTTTAATGCGATGTTAATGTTTGGTACGTAGGTTTCGAAAATCATGCCGGTGTAATATTCAAGCCCCCTTGCGAATCCGAGGTCAATGTTAATTTGGGCTGTTACTCCACTTTTGATGGTTAGGTTTAATATTTCACGCAGATTAGCTAACGCGGGGAGGCTCGTCTTGTATTCCTTCAATAAACTTTCGCCTTCTTTCAGGACGGCTTCAAAATCGCTTCCCTTTAGCTTAAAAAGCGTTTTAATTGCTTCAACGCATTTTTTTGAGATATTAAGGTTGTTCAGCAGGTTTACCGCCTCTGATTGTTTACCCTTATCTATGAGTCCTATGATAGCTCCCTGATTCTCTTCGTTAACTTCTTCGGCATCTAAAATGCTGCGAAGTATACCTGCTTGCCCGACTTTGAAGTAGTGGTTCTTGAAGCCAACCCTATCCATAAGGTCTGACGAAACTATTAGAATTTCTGCGTCTGCTTCTGGGCGTCTTGATCCGAATATTTCGAATCCTGCTTGCAAAAATTCGCGGTATCGACCTTGTTGAGGGTTATCGTATCTAAAGCAATTTGCGATATACCCGAGCCGCAGTGGTTTCAGGGTTGTTCTAAGCTTGGTAGCGACTAGGCGAGCTACTGGAGCGGTCATTTCAGGGCGTAAAGCAACCTTTCGTCCGCTTAAATCATTGAAAGTGTACATACGGTGACGAATTTCTTCACCGATCTTTGCAGAGATCAAATCAAAGTACTCGATTACCGGAGTTTCGACTTCTTCGTAACCATAGATTTTGAACATATGTCGAATTATGTCTACAAGATGTCTTCGCTCC
The DNA here is from genome assembly GCA_964473665.1 of uncultured Candidatus Bathyarchaeia archaeon. Taxonomy (GTDB): domain Archaea; phylum Thermoproteota; class Bathyarchaeia; order RBG-16-48-13; family CAYPFQ01; genus CAYYPV01. The sequence continues at coordinate 23,167 of CAYYPV010000021.1, read as the reverse complement.
TCGGCATCCTTTGGAAGTAAATCCCTCATACCTCGGACTACGTTGAACTTAGCCACTTTATTATCCCCCGACGATAAATGCTATTGAACCAACTAACATCCAGATAAGTACTAAATTTTTTATTCTCTTTGCATTCGCCCTTGAATAATTTTTCATCAACAAAATTGAAGAAGCGATAATTCCTACGTCGACAACCAATACTGGAGGTAGATACCAAAATGATACTACGCCTAAAATCAAAGGGACCGCGCTCAAAATTACGGGTATTGTGTAAAAAATGGTTGCAACTTGTGCTGCGGCTCTCGATCCGAATGAAGCCGCTACGGTTCTAACCTTTCTAATCTTATCTCCTTCTAAATCAGCTATTCCCTTTGTTACCTCCCTACCTGTGTTTGTGAAAAATGCTAACACTGCAAAAATCAATAATGGAACGTACAAGGCCTTTCCCACGATTAGTCCGCCGTAAATAAACGGGATGGCGATGCATGCACTGACCATAAAATTTCCGAGAAGCCCTTTTTCTTTTCCCTTTGTATTGTAAATTAAAGCCAGTAATATGAATGCTGCCGCTACGATAAATCCAGTAAGATCTGTCATAAAAGCAACTGACAAACCGATAATGATTAGAACCGCGGAAAATTCCAAAGCTTCTTTTGGAGCTATAATTCTGCTTGGAATTGGTCTGTTAGGCTCGTTTTTTGCATCAACATCTCGGTCGTAAAAATCGTTGATTGCCATAGAGGCAGCGGTTAATGTGAAGGCTGTAATGAAGCCGAGGATTGATGCGTTAAGCGGTAGATTTCTTGCAGCTACCCATATGCCAACAATGACCGCTAGTCCCATCATTGCGCTGTTTACGGGTCTAATTAGATTAATTAGTCCTGTAACTTTGTTCATTAAAACCACATTATAGGCTCTGCTCTGAAACGGAATAATAGATAACTTCACTTCGTCTATCAACTACCGCTAAAACAAGTTCTCTTTCTAAATCCCGCGTCTTTCTCATCATTCCGACTATTTGATCTACCTTAACAGGAGCTCCCTCGCTGACTCCTACTACGATATACTTCGGCTCGTCCATCTCACTTTTGCCCCGTTCATAAACTTCAAAATCGACTTCGAAATCAAACTTTTCCTTTACAGTGTAGCCTCTATCCCTTAGGTCTTTATAAATTAAATAACGCATCCAAGCGTAATTATCAGTTAAGCGGAATTCTCCAAGTATATCTAAAAACGTTAAATCCTGCTTATTTTTTGGATTAATTACATGAATCCTCTTTTGCTCTATTAAGTAAAGAGCCTCACAAAAAGATAGAATTGTTCCGCTTTTCTTTTTTCTCTGCTCACCATATCCTCTCTGCTTTAAAGCATTAGTATCATCTTGTGAATGCACTACAATCTTACCGTCGACGTATCTAGCCTCAATTAAGCTGTTCAAATGTTGCATCTCGCCGCCTTAGAAGAATTATAAGGGTTCTTCAAGTTTAAATTGTTAGGTTAGATTAGACGGTGGACAGTGGGAGGGAGCGATTAGATGAGGACTATTCGCTGGATAGATGGCGTTGTAGTGGCTTTAGATCAATCGAAACTCCCGAATAAGCTTGTATACATTAAAATGGAAAACTATAGGCAAATAGCTTCAGCAATAAAAAATATGAAAATAAGAGGTGCTCCTCTGATCGGTGTTGCTGCAGCGCTTGGGCTTGCATTGACTGCTTACTACTCAGAGGCAAAATCAAGAGAACGTCTACTTCAGGAGCTTAGACGAACAGATGAATTTCTTCGTTCAACAAGACCGACGGGAGTTAACTTATTCTGGGCCTTAAATAGGGTGATGGAGAAAGCGTATCAGATTTATGGCGACGCAGAGACTGTGAAAAAAACTGTAATTTGTGAAGCGTTAAATATAGTTGAAGAGGATGTCAAGCTAAATCGTACGATAGGAAAAAATGGAGAGCGCCTTTTAGAGAATGGCGATGTCGTTCTAACGCATTGTAATACTGGACTAGGAACCGTAGATTACGGCACAGCGTTAGGGATAATTCGTGCTGCTGTTAGAAGCGGAAAGAAAATAAAGGTAGTTGTAACTGAAACTCGTCCACAGCTTCAGGGTGCACGTCTTACTACATTTGAACTAAAACATGATGGAATACCCGTGACGCTGATAACGGATAGCATGATCGGCTATGTTTTGGCTAATCAAATGATTGATAAGGTGATGGTTGGTGCAGACCGCATTCTAAAAAGCGGGCATGTCCTTAACAAAATTGGTACTTATCCGATTGCAGCAATAGCTAAAATTCACCGCGTTCCATTTTATGTAGCTGCGCCGTCATCCTCAATCGATTTTAAGACAAACGTAAAAAACGTAGTGATCGAGCAGAGGAATCCTATTGAGGTGCTAACTTTTTCAGGTGAAAGAATAGCTCCAAAAGGAATTAGAGCTTTGAACCCTGCATTTGATATTACCCCACCTGGCTATATTACGGCGATAATAACTGAAAATGGAATTTTTAAGCCACAACAATTGAAATCTCTACACGCTAAATCGTGAGAATCCATCTGTAAATAAGAATTGGAAGCTTAACTTCCCCGCTATCTAAATGTAACGATTAAAGAGCTTCTTTTCGCCTAATAATTACTGCAGTTTAAACGCGTTCTATTTCGGCTTTACCCGAAGTATAACCTCGGTTGGACATTTCAAATATTCTTTTTTTTCCCAATCTTCACCCACAGCTATCAAAGCGAAAATTCCGGCGACATCAGCCTTCATTTTTCCAATCAAATTAATGAGCGCCCTCTGCGTTTCACCACTTCGAATAACATCGTCGACAATTAGAACGCTGTCTCCTTTTTTCATTACTCCTTTCGGTACGTATAGCGCCATCATGACGGCTGAATTACTCGGTACATAAGTTTCCTCAACAAAATCGTGAATTCCAACTTCCTTACTTTTTTTGGCTATGATTAAATTAACACCGAGGGCGTTGGCCACAGTTGTCGCTAATGGCACGCCGTCAACAGCGGCCGTCAGAATCTTAGTAATTCTTCTTCCAGCAAATTTCGTTAATGCCTCCTGCGCTGCCTGCTGAAGCAGTGAAGGATCGGCGATTATTGAGGTATTATCGAAATAACCTAATTCATCAAATCTTATTCTATCTCGAATCTCATCTTCGATGCTTATAGACTTGGTTAGATCACGCCATATGCCTTTAGCTCTCTCCGTTGTTGGAAGTACATGCCCCTTTACATACCGACTTAAAACAGTCACCGGAAGCCCTGTCAGTTGAGAGAGTTCACGGTATGTGTGGTGTTTCTTCGCAGTACGTAACAAATCTATTGTCATTAGTCTAAACTTAAGATCGTGAAGGTGGGTTTCAACGCTCATAGCTACACTTCCATTTTCTACATAAAAATGTGTATCTTACATGTTATTTTTTACATATTTGATTAAAATAAGCTTTACCTAACATTATTCGAGATTTTTCAGCTTGGATCACTTATTCGTTCGATTAAAATATATGAACTATAAGAATAAAAGAGACTCGAAAAAGCACTAATACAAAAAATATATGATCTGGCGAATATTGCTATGCGTTATTCCATCATCTAACGGAAAATTTCCTTTGAGGGCTGCAAAAATTCGAGGCGTTTCAGATGAAAAAGTTGTTTCCTAATTTAATAACGAAGACTTATTCTCCAAAGAAATTGGAGGAGGAAATTATCGGTTGGTGGAGTGAAAACGATGTGTATAGGAAGGCGAAAGCGTCAAGGAAGAATGGTAAGAAATTCTATTTCGTAGACGGACCGCCTTATGTGACAAATCCGCCTCATGTTGGCACAGCATGGAACAAAATAATGAAGGATGTTGTAATTAGGTTCAGAAGAATGCAGGGTTACAATGTGCATGATCAACCAGGATACGACTGCCATGGTTTACCTATCGAAGTAAGGGTTGAAGAATCCTTAGAGATAAAGACAAAAAAAGAAATAGAAGAAAGAATTGGTGTTGAGCATTTCATAGAGGAATGTAAAAAATTTGTATTGAAAAATGAAAACATTCAAAAAAATATCTTCAAAAGACTCGGTGTGTGGATGGACTGGGATAATCCATACCTCACATATACCAATAATTATATTGAATCTGCTTGGTGGACCCTGAAGAAAGCTGAAGAAAAGAAGCTCTTAGACAAAGGCGTTAAAGTCGTTCATTGGTGCCCTAGATGCGAAACTGCGTTGGCTGGCTATGAGATAACCGATGAATATCGAATGGTAAGGGATCCGTCAATTTATGTGAAGTTCCCAGTGTTGCAGAAAGAAAATGAATTTATATTAATTTGGACGACGACCCCGTGGACCTTGCCGGGTAATGTAGCGGTCATGGTTCACCCAGAATACACTTATGCCAGAGTGAAGGTTGGAAAAGAAGTGTTCATACTTGCTGAAGCGCGGTGTGAAGCAGTTTTTGGTGAGGCTAAGTTTGAATATGAAGTCATTGAAACATTCCCAGGAGAGAAAATAGCTGGCCTTCAATATAATTCCCCGCTTCTAGAAGAGGTTCCGGTTCAATCTCAACTTGAAAATGCTCACAAAATTGTTTTGAGTAAAGAGTACGTAACGCTTGAGGAAGGGACAGGATGTGTACATTGCGCCCCTGGACACGGTGAGGAAGATTTTGAGGTTGGTTTGAAGTACGGATTGCCAACTGTCTCAGTAGTGGATTCTAATGGACGGTTTACTGCTGAAGCTGGAAAATATTTAGGTGAATTTGTTAAAGATGCGAATAAAGAAATAATTGAAGATTTGCGTAAGAAGAATTTGTTGCTTTACGAGGGAGTTGTGGATCATAAATATCCATATTGTTGGAGATGCAAGACGCCTCTAATTCTTAGAGCCACTGAACAATGGTTCATTAAGGTTACCAGTTTTAAAGACAAGATGCTTGAAGAGAATGATAAGTTAATCTGGGTTCCTGAGTGGGCTGGGTCGAGAAGATTTAGAGACTGGCTTTTAGGCGCACGTGATTGGGTTATATCTAGGCAAAGATATTGGGGTATACCGCTGCCAATTTGGATTTGTGAAAAATGCGGGAACAGAGAGGTTTTGGGGTCGCTTGATGAACTTAGGAAGCGGGTAAAACAGGTTCCGAGAAATCTGGAGCTCCATAAACCTTGGGTAGATAAGATAGTGTTTAATTGTACTTGCGGCGGAGTTATGCGACGGGTTCCTGATGTTCTCGATGTTTGGATGGATTCGGGTGTAGCTTCTTGGGCGTCACTTGGATATCCTGCCGTGAAGCATGATTTTGAAAAATGGTGGCCAGCAGATTTCATAATTGAAGCTCATGATCAAACGCGAGGTTGGTTCTATAGCCAATTGGGTGCAGGAATAGTTGCATTCAATCGATGCCCATACAAATGTGTAGCAATGCATGGTCACACGTTAAGCGTTGATGGAAGAAAGATGAGTAAATCTCTCGGTAATTTCGTTGCCCCTGAGGAAGTCATAGAAAAGTATGGCAGTGATGTTCTACGTTTTTATGAGCTGCAGTGCACACTTTGGGAGGACTTTGGATTTAAATGGAAGGAGTTGGACGATGCATTAATGACGATGAATGTGTTTTGGAATGTTTACAATTTTGCAAGTACATACATGAATTTAGATAAGTTTGATCCTCAAAAGTGGACGATTGATTCGTTATGGAAAGATCTAAGGCAGGAAGATAAGTGGATACTGAGTAGGACTCAAAGTTTGATTGATACTGTAACAAATTTTCTTGATAATTATCATTTCCATGAGGCGGCAAGGGCGTTAAATGAGTTTATAGTTGAAGAACTAAGCCGCGGATATATCAGACTGATTAGAAGGCGTACTTGGATAGAAAAGGATGACCCGAATAAGTTAGCGGCTTACGCAACCTTGTACTATACTCTAAAAAATTTTCTGCTTCTTATGGCTCCGTTCACACCATTTGTAGCCGAGAAGCTATATCAAGAAATGTTTAAACCGTCTGAGTTGAAAGCCCCTGAAAGCGTCCACATAAATGATTGGCCAAAAGTAGATAAAAAACTGGTTGACTCTAGTCTTGAGAACGATATGGTTGTATTAAAGGAAATTATATCAACCAGCTACAATGCCAGACAAAGAGCTCAGTTAAAACTTCGATGGCCTGTTATGGCAGTTACATTAGTTCCGTCTACCGCGGATGCGTTGAAGGCGGTTACTAATCTTCGTGACGCTTTACAAGAACAGGTCAATTGCAAGGAATTAACAATTTTAAAGGTTGGAACTACGCCTAGTTTCGTAACGATGAGAGTTGAGCCGAATTATTCTACACTAGGTCCACGTTTACGGCGTAAAGCATCTGAGGTTGGAAAAATGTTAGCGTTAATAGATGGATTAAATTTGATTAGCCAGATCAAAAAAACAGGCAACTACAAGCTTAGGCTCAAAGATGGATCGGCGGTTACACTTAAGGAAAATGACGTTTTATTAACAGAAGAGCTGCCGAAGAATGTTGTTATGGCTGAATCAAAGTATTGTACAATTTACATCGATAAAACTCGAACCCCAGATCTATTGGCAGAGGCCCTAGCTAAGGAAGTGGTGAGAAGAATACAGCTTATGCGGAAAGAAATGGACTTGCAAATTGAAGAGTACATAGATTTAATTATTCAGCCAAATGAGGACGATACCGCAGAATTGCTGAATAAAATGCAGGATTATATAACCAGTGAAGCTAGGGCTAGGCGTGTGAATATAATTACATTAAAAAAGAAGACATCGTTACCAGCCAACGTATATGGAAGGGACTGGAATATTGACGGGGAAGATGTAAAAATCAGCATAAATAGAACTAAAGACTGATGGAATATTATTCCACTTTGCGAATTCCAACGTTTTCAGGATGATAAAAAAGCTTGTTTCCGCATCGTGGGCATTTACCATTGTACTGCTGTATAATCTCATCCGGTGACTTAAGTTCAGGACCTGTGTATAAGACGGTTCCACAGTTATTGCATAGAATTTTTTGAGGCATACTTACCCACCATTTATCAAAGTAATGAGGATAAAAATGCTAAACAAACATTTTAATGTAATGGAGAGCCTATTTTTGCGGTTTATTCTTAGATTTTAGCAGGGCATTAATCTATTACTCCCTATTTTGTCTTGTAGATATTCTTCAACCTTAGTTCCAAGGCTTTTTTAGTGATTCAATTATCAGTTCATTGTGCGCCTTAAGCGTGAATATCTAGATTTCTGCACATGGATTTGGAATCGATTAGGCTTGTTGAGACAGTTAAGTTAGAAGTACAGGTTGTTGATTACATGATGAGTTTTTAAAGCGGGCAATTCTCTAGCTTTGTATTCTCCATATAAATTGATTCGCCCTTTTGTTCATTTGTATGTGGGAAAGGCTCAAAAGAGAGTTTAGGTGAGTTGATTTTACATAAGTATTTTAAAACCAGCCGTAAGGAAGATTTTTCTTGCCATACCATAAACCGCAACTGGAAACTTGTTCACGTGAAAAGTAGGTTGAGAGTATGAAGAAAGTAGAGCGAAGTACAGCTATGCAGGTTATGAAGAAAATGGCTGATTTTAAAATAACTGGGCTTACAATTGCTGAGATTGAACGTTTAGCGGTTAAATTTAAAATTGATGAACACGAGCTTCTCCGCATTTACATTGATGCGAAGAATAATGCGTATATAGATAGATATGCGGCTACACCGTATTCAGATAGGATTATGCTTTTGCCTCAGTGTCTGCGGACGCGGGAATGTCCAGCAAAGCTTGGAGTGCATGGCTATGAGTGCACAAAATGTGGAAAATGCGGATTATCAGATTTAATTCTGCGGGCTGAGAGTTTAGGTTACGCTGTGTTTATTTTGCCCGGCGGAAGTGTTGTTGAGAAAATTCTTAAAGAGTATAAACCGAAGGCTTGCTTAGCTGTAGCATGCTTGAAAGAGCTTATGTTAGGAAGCTTTGTTTGCGAAAAATTCGGGGTTATTACTCAATGTATTGCGTTGCTTAGAGATGGCTGTGTTAAAACAGATGTCAATTGGGGTATCGTTAAAGATTTTTTACTTCTTTCTCGCGTTCAGTGATGGGTAATTCTGTCAGCTCAAACTTAGGTTTTTCAATGGAATGAAAATGCCGCCTAATTTTCTTTTGACAAATGTCACTTAATCGGGTTAGATTATTTTAGTCAATATAGATAGTTCTATGTTGATATGAGTCATTTTTAATCCATTTCAGAGCCCTTTTTGTTTAGACGTCCATTTAGATAGGGATTTTTGATTTGTCTGCATCTGTCGAATAAATTTCTCTTCGAATGTTTTATTCACCGATTATTTGAACGATAATTCTTCTTTGTCTTGGATGCATATCTACTTCTATGAAGATTAGGCTTTGCCAGGTTCCAAAGGCCGCTTGTCCATCTATAATCGGTATTGTTTTGCTTGAATTGAGGAACATGGATAGAAGGTGAGCTTGCGCATTATCAGGGTGCCTATAGGAAGCATGACGCGGTATAAGTTTGTTCAATGTTTGTTCAATATCGCTTTGTAGATTTGGTTCATTTTCTGTTAATACTATTACCCCTGTTGCATGAGGGGCAAAGACGTGGATTAAGCCATTTTTAACTCCGGATTTAGTTACTATTTTTTGGATTTTGTCTGTAATGTCTATAAAATCTATTCCGCCGTTTGTTGAGATGGTGAAAAATTCATTGTAAACCTTCAATTTTTAAGTCACCGTATATGGTTAGAGCGTTTGGTGCATAAATTTGTTTAATTGTTTTATTGAAAAAGTCTAAGTGTTAGAAGTAAAATGTTATTTGGACTGGAGTGAGTCTATTGGTGTCTTCTGGGTTGACTTTAGGTTGGCATAATGGTATTGTCGTAGATGATGGAGATTCTTCTATATGCTTTGATCCTACTTCAACCCGCGGTAGATTTGACAGCATCTTTATTTCGCATGCTCACGGAGACCATACAGCAGGCTTTAACTCTAAATTGTTAAAATATTCAACGGATGAAACCGCGTCTATCTATAAGACGATTAAAGGTGAGGATTTAAAGAGTCACCAGTTATTGCGGTATGGAGAATCTGTGAAGATAGATGATTTTGAAGTGGTGGCCCACGATTCAGGTCACATGCTTGGTTCAACTCAATTTGAGGTTAGAACGCCTAATGAAACGATGGTATATACAGGCGATGTTAATTGCGTTGAAACATTAACGACAAAACCTGCAACTCCAGTGAAATGCGATGCGCTCATAATTGAGTCAACTTACGGAAGCCCGGAGTTTGTTTTTCCTGAGAGGGAACTTATTTACTCTGAAATAACCAGATGGGTTATTAAGATAATTCTGGAAGAAAAGACTCCAGTTTTTAATGTGTATTCAGCGGGCAAAGCGCAGGAAATAATTAGGCTGCTCAATGTTTTCACGAACATCCCTGTCGTTACTCATCAGGCTGTAGCAAAAGTTAGCGATACATACCGCGAGTTTGGAGTGGATTTAGAATTCACCAATGTTCTATCAGATGCTGGAAATAAATTGTTAAAAAATGGCAAATGTGTTTATATAGCACCAACTACAGCGTCTTCAGATTTTCCTAAAAAATCTGCAAAAGCGACTGTCACCGGCTGGGCGGTTAGGTTTGCGCCGAGAAATTTTGCTATGTCATTTCCGTTGAGTAGTCATGCTGACTTCAAACAACTGGTTAACTATGTGATGTGTGTGAAACCGAAAAGAGTGTACTCGTGTTTTGGTTTTGATGCGGAGTTTTCGGAGTATTTAAGTAAAAAAATGGGTGTTAGAGCGCAACCGCTTCCACAAATAAGTCAAGTGTCATTGCGAGGATTTTTATAGAGAACCGACGCTTTCTTTTGTTGTTCTAAGTGTTGAAGGCTTGTAAATGGATAAAACTCAGGTTAAAGAACTGTTTGAACCTAAACTTAAAGAACCTATTTTAATTGAGGGCTTACCTGGGTTTGGTGAAGTAGGAAAACTTGCAGTTGAACTACTGATTGAGTCCATGAACGCTAAACCTTTTGCAGAGGTATATTCACCGTATTTTCCAGACGGCGTATTTGTTGGTTCAGATGGTATATGTCGTCTTCCTAGCTACGAGTTTTACGCATACAAAAAAAGCTATCCGAATTTCATAGCCTTAATCGGCGATGCACAACCCGCACCGGAAGACGTTAATGCTCACTATGAACTATGCGACGCCATTTTAGATTTGGCTGAGAAGTATAGTTGCAACTACATCGTTACTTTAGGGGGATATCCGACAACTACACCTGAAAAAAATAGAGTATATGTTGCTGCAACTTCAGAGAAAATTGTTACTAGGCTAGCAGAGCTTGGTGCTTCCGTTTATAAGGGCGGGAGAATTGTTGGAGCGGCAGGTTTAGTTTTGGGGTTAGCTAAAAATCGAGGATTAAGAGGATTCTGCATTCTTGGCGCAACATCGAGCGTTTTACCTGATAGACCTGCTGCGATGGATGTATTTAGATTCTTAAAAAAGGTTCTTGATGCAAAACTATTTTAAGATTTAAAGGATGCGCGTCTCATTTGATTTTTTCAGACGCTATACTGCTAATCACGTTTTTTTTAGCAGGTTTTACCTTAAAATTGGCTGATTTTAGTGGTGAACAATTTAACAATTATATTTCGATTCTTTTCGGAGTTGTCTCTGGGTTTCTTCTTGGATTACTGACTACTGATAGTGCATTTTCCTCCGCGATCGTTTTAGGAGTGATTATTGGAGTTGGAGCATCTGGCAAGATAAATAAACCGAATCTAGTAATTGGATTAATTGTGATTGCTGTTACTGCGCTTATTTTTGGATTTTATATGCCATCATTTTGGCTTTTGCTGATTATAGCATTATTTGCTTTTTTTGATGAAGTAGAACATGATCGATTTGTTGGAAAAGGCGGTTTCTTAGCTAAGTTTTTCGCAATCAGGGGAAGTTTAAAATTGCTAGTAATTTTCTTGGCAGCGATCGGAAGCCTGCCGATTCTTTATGCAGGAGGCTTTCTAGTTTTTGATTTAACCTATGATTTAACGACTTTTTTAATTATGAAGCTAAGGATAATGCCAAGGCTGGCGAAAATCGATGGTTAAGCCTGATTTTTCCATTCCATATCTAGAGTACGGTTTTGTGAGATGCCTATTAGCACGCGGCGGTGTAATAAACAGTTCTTCTTTTAAGTTTCTTCGCAACTCGGTGGAAAGCTTTGTCGCTTTTACTGAACGAAAACCACATTTTTCACATCGAAATCCTTGGTTAATTCCCATCGACTTCATGGTCTTGTTGCATTTTGGGCATTTTGGATTTTGGTAAATTATCTTTGGTACGAGTTTTAATATTCTCATTTTCTCAAGGTTAATTGTTTGATTGTACTGACTTGTAGCTGGTCTTACACCACCATAAACTTCCACTTTGTCCCCTGTGATCAACTGTTTTGCTGCGAACCTAAAATTACCTGTGGGTGCATATGCTGCACAGTCTATTTGCTTCCTCTCATTTTCAATTGTGAATATTACATGTCCACCTGGAATTGTTTGCGGTGGAGCAGATACAGTGCCACAGATTATGATTGATTTGTACGGTCGAATTTCACTAATTGTTTGAACTAATTGGAGGTGGGCGTCTGTGCCATGGTTAGTACGAAAGATAACCCAACGTTCGATTTCTTCAAGTGGCTTAATCATTTTACTGGCTTTTTCCACGATTTCTGGATTTTCCCCTCTAATTCCATATAGAATTGGATCAGGTCCACGCGGCGTAATCAGGATACGCCCTGTTTCTTGGTCTATGTTGTTGAATGTGAATGGTTTTGTTTGTTTGTCCATTTTAACAATGGAATCTTTATTCAGTTTACGGGTGGTGCCTCTATTCTTTGAGATGCGGTAAGCAATCAGTTCATATGTGTGATCGCCAAGTAGTTTTTCGCCTACAGCAGCCAAAGCGCCAATTACCCCTCTGCCATTTTTGAACCCTACGGCTTCGATGTGATGAGTTTCAATTAGTTTAAGCGCTTCATCGATTGTTACAACATCCTGTATAGTCCGCCTAGCAAAATTGGTTAGGTTTGAAGTATTTTCCTTGGAGTAAAATACGACGCCCGGTTCTGTACCTGAATATTCAAAGTCGGAGTTTTCTTCAATTGTTTCGATCACAGTTTCTTTGACTTTGTCTAACTGTTGATTTTTAGCTTTAACCCGAAGACATAGTGCACCATTTCCACGCGTCTTCCAGGGCACATTTGGGTTTAGTCTAATGATGTTAGGGTAATCGATGAACGAACATCCTAATTTAGTTAGCTTCTCTACTAGGAGCGCAGCAACGTATGTAGTACAGCCCATTCTTGGTGAGTCTGTATCATCGATTCCAATATGAAGAGTTTCATTTAATTTCAGAGTCATATCTAGTATTCCAGAAGAAAATGATGGAGAAATAGGTTACTAGTTTACGTTTCTGGTTACTGTGAGCCTTCAACTACTATCATTGTAAGAGTTGAACGAACTTTGTCAAGCCGTCTAACATGCCAAGATATCATGTCCTTTAGTTTATCCATTGATTCAGCTTCAACTTTAGCTATAATGTCGTATACTCCGTAGACTATGTAAGCTTCTTTTACATTCTTTATTTTTTTCAGTTCGCTCAGAATTTCGCCTTCAGACCCGATTTCTGCATTCATTAGGACAAAAGCCGTTGGCATTTTAATCTCCTCAACTGACAAATTAGCGGATGGATTTAAAAAGACTTTTTAATTTATGGAGATACCTTTTACGTAAGCTTTATTTCGCGGATTTAGTAATCAAAATTACTGTATAGTAATCAAATAATGGTGTTTATTGTGCGTGAAATTGATTACCAAACAGTATCTGATGCGGCACGAACGGCTCTATTCCTCATTTTATATGATTACTGTAAAGGCAATGTGCATAGAATTGCGAGCTTGTTGGGGATTAATCAAAAACAGGTATACACATATCATCCTTCGAGAAAAGAGGCTGGAAAGCGTTTTTCAGTGCCGTCAGATAAGCTGCTGGCACGCATAATAGAGGCGTGTATGAAAATTGACCCTGAGGAAACTAGAAGAACTTTGAAGCTTGGAATAGAGAAAACATCTTCTCTTATTGTGGAAAAGTTCAGTGGTTTAGTAAAAACTATTTCTAGCAGAGAGATGAAGGCTCTTGAGTTAAATGCTGAGTACTTAGGTGTTTCGCGGTTACAATTGATGGAGAATGCTGGATGCGCCGTTGCGCGCGAAGTTTCATCTAGATTCAAACCAAATGACATAAAAATTGTAGTTTACGCAGGATTAGGTGGAAATGGTGGAGATGGTTTCGTAGCCGCCCGCCATCTTGTTGGATTAGGTTTCAAGATTGATTTGGTACTTGCAGGCAAACCAAACGAAATAATAGATGAATCCGCGAGGAAAAACTGGGAATACATTCAGATATCGAAAAATTTCATAAATACGCATATAGTTTACGATTCATCTACAATTCCGAAGCTAGAATCTAAAGTTGCTATTGATGCATTGCTTGGAACTGGTGCAAAAGGTGAGTTGCGCCCCCCAATCCTCCAATTAGTTAGGGAGATTAATCAATTTTCTAAATTTCGGATAGCCGTAGATTTGCCCACAGGTTTAGACGCGGATACGGGTGAAGTCAACGGTGAAGCTGTTAAAGCGAACTTAACTGTCGCTTTTCATAGAGCTAAGCCTGGTTTATTGAAGGCGGATGAATATGTAGGAAAACTTGTCGTTGTTGACATCGGAATTCCTCCTGAGGTGGAGGTATACGCTGGACCTGGTGATGTATACTTAGCGGCGAAGCCTAGAGAGCCCGAAGCGCATAAAGGAGACTTTGGCCGTCTATTAGTTATTGGTGGCAGCGAAACATTTTACGGTGCACCTGCTTTGGCAGCATTAGCTGCTTTACGCACTGGTGTGGATATAGCATATGTGGCTGCACCGCGTAGTGCAGCTCAGGCTATTGCCTCAATGTCTCCAAATCTTATTACAATTAAATTGGATGGTGACCATCTTAACCCCCGTAATGTTAGTTCTATCAAAGAGTTTTTTTCGAAAGCAACCGCAGTTGTACTAGGACCTGGATCTGGACTTCATAGGGATACTGCAGAGACAGTTAGATTGCTGATTCAAGTTGTTGAAAAAATGGGTTTACCTTTGCTGTTGGATGCGGATGCGTTGAAATCCTTCGCAGGTTTTAAGCATAAAGTTAGAGTTCCGTTTGTGTTAACGCCTCACGCGGGGGAGTATAAGATTCTGACTGGTGAAGCTCCTCCTAAAGAGCTGGACGATAGGATTGAACATGTTCGTAAGAATGCTGCTGATTTGGGAGCGACCATTCTTCTTAAGGGACATATTGATGTTATTTCTGACGGAATTACAGTTAAATTGAATTATACAGGTAATCCGGGCATGACTGTAGGTGGCACTGGAGACACTTTATGCGGTGTAGCTGGAACTTTTTTAGCTCAAGGATTTAGTCCAATGGAAGCTGCTGTAGCTGGTGCATTCATTAATGGTGCAGCTGGCGATTTTGCCCAAGAAGAGCGAGGTTACCATCTTGTCCCAACCGACATTATTGAGATGATTCCTAAGGTTATGGATGATCCTATGTCGCATAAGAGGATGCGAAAAATGTGAGCACAGGTGAAGAATTTAGGAAATTTCCTATAAAGCTATTCATTTATCATCTTAGGCAAGATGACCCAAAGAAGTGCACTGCTTTGAAGCTTGGGAGATTTGGTTTAGCCAGAATAGTTTATCGCATCAGAGGATTACCGTCAAACGCATTAATTCTTGATCCATTTTCAGAAATGGCGTTTTCTCCAGCTGATCGCGTAATTATTGAAAGAAATGGTTTGGTAGGTATTGATTGCAGTTGGATTCATGCTGATGAATTTTTTAAGATAAGAGCCAGAGGTCAATCTCGCTGTCTTCCCTACCTGGTCGCCGCTAATCCAGTTAACTATGGTAAAGTTGGAAAGCTCACTACTGCTGAAGCGTTAGCTGCAGCACTGTATATTATTGGCTATCCAGAACACTCGAAGAAAATTCTCTCTTTATTTAAGTGGGGACAAGTTTTCCTTAATTTGAATTCGGAGCTTCTCGATTCATACAGTAAGGCAGCAAATAGCAGTGAAGTGATTGAAATTCAGAAACAGTTCCTAACTTAGATTAAAAAATTTTAACGGCTGGCGCTCCAGCCGTTACTGATCGCTGGGGAGGGTTAATTAACCGACGTTAAGTGTGCACTAAGTCAATCTATTAACTCGAATATCTCCAGGAATAGGCTAGAAAAGGTATTAAATTCTAGAGGCTTTGTTTAAAGGTTCAATGTGAACGCAATTGAAATTTTCAGTTATAGATGCAGCTATCTGTCTGGCTATTTTCTTCTTATTAATTTCATATATAATGCCTTGGAATTTTTCGGTTCCATCGCTATGGTATTCTTTAATTTTAATAAGCATTTTATTATCGATTTTTGCCCTGTTAATTTCCCACGTTAAGATTTATTCAAAAAAAGCCGAATCTTTAAACAGTATTCTTCTGTTGGTTTCTGGTGGTTTATCGGTTATTCCAACAATGATAGAGAATCAAAACCCGTCAAATTTAGTTAACGTTGGAATTGGATACCAAATTTGTGGATGGGCTGCAATTCTTCTTATTTTTTTGGGTGTACTTGAAGGCTTTAAATTGGTGGGAATGGGCGATTAGTCAGTTTGTGTTCAAAAAATGGGCAATGGAGTTTCAATAAAATAGTGTTTTGATTCTTTTAGTGGTTGGCGTGCTGGCAGTAACCCGCTTTCTGTTTTAGGTGGCATTCGACTTAGCAGGCTACCCGCATCTCTTGCAGACCTCATCGACGTCTATTCGCCCTTGCACCCCGCGGACTGACCGTTTCACCGTTTCCATTAACATTCTCAACGACTTAGTACGTATCATTGACAACTGTTGATGGACGTTCCGTTTCTGTTCCAGTTGCAGAGCTCTCGCCCTACGCTTTACAGCGTCACGGTTCTGCTAGGTGAGCGGAGTTTCCTCAGGCACCGTTACGGCACCCGGCAGCCACCCACCAGCTCGCCAACCAAAATATAGAGAGTGAACTAGGGTAATTCATACTTTTTGGAAAATTATTTACACAGATAAACTAATCATAATAATTAACAACCATGATGGAATACGTTTAAGGTCTAAACTCCCTTAATTTCTTAGTACGTGCATTCCATCGCATCAGCTATCTCTTCGTTATGCGTAATTTTAGCCCTGCAAAGAAGAAAATCCTTAGTGGAATGCAAGAAAAAGTAATAAAAACATTGATAGAACTGGAAAGCACTAAAGAGAGTATTTTTCTCGTCTATGTTAAAGCAACACTCTAAGAGGACGTCTCTTATGGTACTGAAAGTTACAAAGGGAAAAACTATTCTCCTCCTAGTTGCCCTAGTCTCAATTGCCCTAAACCTTTATACCTTTTCGCTAGCTTATCCCCAGACCTTTGTTATTAACTCTGGTTGTTGCGCAACTGTGCCTCTTGCAAAGGATTTCTCAGCATATTATACAGCTGCCTGGAGATTGTTACATGATCCTTCAAATGTCTATACTAAAGGGTTTCTGGCTGACGGAGAAACGCAAATTTTGCCGCAACCTGAGCAATTCAAGTATCTGCCGATATTCCTTGTTTTTATTGTTCCGCTAACGCTTTTGAATTACCAGTCCGCACTCACCGCCTTTGATATAATTCAACTTCTCCTTCTTCCGTTGATGGCGTGGCTTGTGTACAAACTCCTGGACAAAGATAGGACATCGACGCTTGTAATAGCGTTAGTGTTTATCGTGGCGTTGCTTCAGCCGTCTCCCACCCCTAATTGGGGGCTTTCGGTAAGTTACTTCTGGCAGTGGGAAGAGGGGCAGGACAAAGTGCTCAATACGATAATTTTGCTTCTCGCATTCTATTTTGGGCAAACCAAAAAACCATATCTTTCAGGCATATTCCTTGCACTCGGCTCATTTGATCTAAGGTTCTTCGTCCTCTCGATACCGCTTTTCCTTCTTTACAATAAAATGCAGCTAAAAAAGGCTCTCGCCGCCCTGTTAATAAGTCTAGGCGTATTTACATCGCCACTTTTGATTGGTACGATGGGATCAGGTTTTATAACAATGCAATTTAGCACAGGTTTGCAGACGCTATTTGATTATTACGTGCTTATACCACTCCTGACATTAGTGGCTATTATGGCTGTAAAATGGAAGGAACTGCGCGAACTATCGAAAGATATACGTTTTCGGCTGGAAAGTTTTATGACAAAATGAGGTTTTCTTGTTTTATTAGCCTATGTTTAATCCATGGGTTCGACAATTCTTTCCCAAATCTTTTTAAGAAGAAAATTACCCTCAAATTACTGAGGGAACTCAAATAACTACTTCATTAATTGTTTTCTTGAGATCTCTTCTAGACTCCTTAAGAGTTCCGCGTTGGGGAGCCGTGAAATATACCGATAATTAAAGGAAAGTGAGAAAGTGAAAACAAGGTTTATGATGACAATAATGACAGCAACAATTGTCTTGATGCTGACGATGGTAACATCTGCAGGAACAGCACTTGCATGCCCAACAACAAAAATATCATTTCCAAAAATGGCCTATCCTTCATGCAGTCAATATGAACCCTTCCCAACAACTTGCCCCTTCCTTCCGCAAAATTTGAAATTAATTGAGGACATCACATGGAACGGCGTTAATAGCTACGATGGTGGAAACGTTGGATGGTGGGCTCTTATTACTTTCGCGGAGCATGATCAAATATATTCAAGTCCTAGCGGAACATACTATTTCTTCGCAACAGGTACAGGAACTTGGACGACGTATGCTGGTGCGCTAAGTCCCAATCAAGGCGTTGTAGAACCTAGAGATGGGTCGGGAACTTATTCATATGTGGAGTGTACGACCTTTACAGCAAGTGCTTTCAGTCCAAGTTACCCAACAACCGGATTCGTTGGAACGTTCAACTATGGAGGGACTCAAGCTATCGTTGTATTAGGTACATATGCGAAACAATTAGCAGCAGTATCTTCTTCAATACCTTTTGATCCTATCGCAAACTACTTCATATACAACACAAACACCGTGAATCAAATAAATTCAAACTTTTTTGGGTCTTACACATACGAATACAACTGTCATGCAATGTACGACTATAACAGCTGCCATGCAATGTATGAATACATATTCGGTAACCAACCTGTTGTAACGATTGGTGACATTGTAACATAGGCGAATCTTAAATTCCATCTCTTTTTTAGAATTGTTAATTCTGAAACTTTAGAATACAGGATATCTCTAAACTGCGGTACATTTATCCCTGAGCATTTTATTCGCCGAAGGATTTGCAAAAAACTTACCGTAGTGGACTTTGTTCCTTGTGGTGTAAAAGATGCTGAACGAGATGTATTCCTGTTGAAGAAACCTTAGATTTCATGATGGACTTTTATTTAATTGAGTTTACGTATATTTTCGTTTGTGTCAACGTCTCTCGAAATAAAAAAAATTGTGTGAAGGAGATAGTTCGCAAGGTAGGAATAGATGGGGAAAGTGGGCTTGGGGATTACTAATAAGGTTGAAAACATCTTCTTTGTCTTTTCAGGCTTAAATTACGCTTTTTATCAAAATGCTTACTAAAATTTTATTTCATGTTACCCTCGATAGGTTACACAAAGTTAAATTTATATCAAAAGTTGTATTCGAGAAGGCGTTAAACTGTACTTAATGAAGGATGGGAATAGCACAGGATATGGGATGAAAGATATGTCTCGGCTTAAATGCGATAAATGTGGAAACGTCTTCGAGTACACGCATAAACCGCTGGATTCGATAGTGCACCTCGGACCTATTAGAATGCTCAAGTGCCCCGCTTGCGGAAGGAGAAGCTTCTTCAACACGTTATCTTCAGTGAAAGATCCGGTAACGTGGCCACCAGAAGAGAGAATGGATAAATCCACTGACCTCTCCCTTTCAGAGGAGGAATTTAAAAAGAAACGGATTGATGAGTCAAAATACGAGGAAATAGAACAATAAGCTGCGAAGCGATTGTGCGATGATTGAGATAGAGAATCTAACAAAGAGGTTCGGTGATTTAACAGCCGTTAACGATTTGACTCTCCATATTGAAGAGGGTGAAGTCTTCGGGTTTCTAGGGCCTAACGGCGCGGGAAAAACCACTACCGTGCGTATGCTCTGTTGTCTCATATCCAAAACCAGCGGAGAAGCGAGAATAGCCGACTACGATATCGGGAAAAGCGAGGACGCTTTGAAAATAAGGAGAATCGTGGGCTTCCTCCCAGAGAATGTGGGGCTATATGATGATCTGAGTGCATACCGTAACCTCGACTTTTATGCAAGATTATACGAGCGTACCGAATCAGAAAGGAAGGAGTATATTGAACGTATGCTCAAGATGGTTGGTCTTTGGAATAGAAGAGACGATTTGGCGGGAACCTTTTCGAAGGGCATGAAACAGAAGCTGGCCATAGCTCGCGCACTAATTCATGACCCAAAGGTGCTGTTCTTAGATGAGCCGACTGCGAATCTGGATCCTGAGTCAGCGAAGACTGTTAGGGATTTCATTCTTGAGTTGAAGAAGGAGAAGAGGACAATCTTCCTGAACACGCATAATCTCGACGAGGCTCAGAGAATCTGCGATCGAATAGGGATACTTAAAACATCGTTGATAGCGGTCGGCTCACCCAAGGAATTAAGAGAATCCATCTGGGGAAGAAAAACCGTGATTCACCTCTCTAAGATTGATGATGATATAGTTAAAGAGGTGAAGATGCTTGGCGTGAAAAAAGTCGAAATCATAGATAGCAAGATGGTTATTGACGTAAATAATCCTGAGGATGATAACCCGAGCATAGTGAACGCTATCGTCAAGGCAGGCGGACAAATCCAATTCGTCACAGAGTTGCGTCCAAGCTTAGAGGATATTTATTTGAAGCTTGTGAGGACTTGATGCTATGAAGCTTTGGAAATCCTGGACAGTAGCAATGAAAGATTTCAGCGTCTTCAAAAGGAAGAAATACATTATTTACTCGTTAGTAGCTACGCCGCTGATTTTGTCGTTGCTTCTGCCAGGTAGCATTCTATTGACTGTTCCTACTGGTCAGATTCCTTCAAGTTTGTTGACTTCATTGATTAGTTCGGAGTTTTCCATCTTTATTATCCTTGCAGCTATTCTACCCACCGTCATAGCTTCATACAGCTTCATTGGAGAGAAGGTTGAGAAGAGCCTAGAACCGTTGCTGGCCACCCCAACTACAGACGGTGAACTGTTGCTTGGAAAAAGTTTAGCAGCATTCCTACCTTCGATATCAGCAACTTATGTGGGCGCAATAATATTCATAGTTTTTGTTGATACCTTAACATACGGCCAGCTAGGTCACTTATTGCTTCCAGATTTGAATACGGCTGTGATTCTTGTATTGGCAGCTCCTCTAGCCTGTATTTTGAGTGTCGAGTTCAACGTCATCATATCGTCAAGAGTCAACGACGTTAGAACCGGTCAACAATTAGGCGGTCTCGTAATTCTTCCTCTTTTGGCAATCTTCATCATAGGTGAAACGAATCCTCTGGCAATTAACGCATCTCATCTGCTTATAATATCAGGAATTCTTCTTGCCGCGGACATCGCCTTGTCTTACCTCACTCGAGCAACTTTTCAGAGAGAAGAGATTCTTACCAAATGGAAGTAAATCGTGTCTAGTGAGCCTATGCAGAATATAGATATCGTTTTCATTCTTCAGCCCATAATTATTATAATGGTTTGCTCAGGACTTGTTGTTTATTGGCATTACAAACGGAGTTTTAGAAAAGTTGTTTTACTTTATTCGTTTGCGGCCTATTTTGCCGCGATTGCATTGAAGGATGTTGTTCAAATTCCCACTTTATCATTGGTTGTAAACTATTTCGGCGCACAAAGCGTAGGAGTCGGAGTCTACTATGGGCTTCAAACTGTCGTCTTTGAAGTGGGCGGCGCTTTCTTCGTCGCGTGGTACGCTGTATCTCGCAGTAAATTTGACAGGAAAGATGCTGAAGCCTTTGGTTTAGGTTTAGGTTTCTGGGAGAACGCTGTTCTACTGGGGCTATTTTCATTAGTTAGTTTGGTGGCGTATTACACCATTCTCTCAACGAATACATCGACTGCACAAACAATTTATAGTCAACTAAACGTGAGTGCTCCTGGTCTTTTCTCGCCGCTGCCCCAAGCATTTGAATCGGTGGCATTCGGAGTTGTTGAGAGAATCTCATCAATCTTATTTCATTTTTCTTGGGGTTACCTGTGTGTCATGGCAGCATGTCTCCATAAAAAACAGTATCTTATGCTCGCTCTTCCAATGGGTTTTATAGATTTCCTCGTCCCTTTTGCCCCAAGCTTGGGTCTAGCCGTTTTTGAGGCGTTAGTTTTCGCCTTATCTGTCGCTTCAGTAGCAGTTGCTTGGTACACTACGCGAAAACTACGTAGAAAAGCAGATGCATCTGATCTGCAATAAATTCGCGTCCAATAAGCTTAGCAAAGACGTAAACTTGGGTTTGGAGATTAAAACTTAATCAAAAAAAGCATAAACAAATCAAAAATGAATGTTTGATGCGGCAACCATTTCACTTAATAGAAATGGTTTTACGGACAAATTCCCTTCATGCATGTATTCTCTTTTGAATATTCCGCCAGGAGCTAGTTGTTAGAAAACTCTCCTCTGCATTGTCAACCATTTTTACAAATTTTTTTATTGGAACAGAGAACGTAAGTACGCTCTCGGAAACAAATGGACGTGCTGACAAATCGAATAGCCCAATAACGCCTCTGGGGTGATCAGATTCCCCTTCTAGGTAAGGGTACCGAACGATTGAAGAGCAACCAGAACCCATCGGTGCCACCACTCCATTCAAGTTACTTTCATCAAAATTCGCCAAGGTGAAGAGACCTGAGAGGACGTCGGGTTTAGTGAAGAAGATAATTACTTCAGGGTTATCAGATTCTTCCAGTCTATCCCATCTCTTGAAAACTATGTAGCGGGCAGGCGCCTTAAACACAGGCTCCTTCATCATCATTTCTTTGACGAGCTCAGGGGATTTCTTGTAGCGTTCTCCTTCTACTTTCCCAGGTAACCCACAGGAGAGAAAGTACTCGAAGTCAGGCCTAATCATCTCAGTGAAACCAAGCCATTTTCTTCCGCCGAAGCAGCCGATCGACTCTACATCGAAACAGTAAGAAATTCCTTTCCTAACATTCATAATCGCAGCGATTATGCATCTGGGGATTGAGCCAGGTTTCACAACGTCAGCCTTTCCCTTTTCACCTGTATAATAAAAAGTGATAGGGAGCTCCACATCATTGAAGTATTTCCTCCATAGATCTCTGAATCTTTCCTTAAGCTGCATATCCAAAATCTCATTCATCCAAGAGTGTAAGCCCTACAGAATCTTATCTAATGGATACGAGGAATTAAAATTTAATTATAAACCCTATTACTCAGATTATAATGACATGCGACATAAAAGGAGAAATTATAAACTTGACTGTTTCAAGGTCAATATTTTTTGAACCCAAGAATGTTGAGGAACTTTCGAGTTTTCTGAGTGAGAACAAAGATAACTATCGTGAAATCTGGATTGTTTTGACTAAGAAGGAATACATTAGTCCGCAGCCTGTATCGTTCAATGAGGCGGTTAGCGAAGCTTTGAAGCAGGGGCTGGTTGATAGCCGTACCAAGACGTTGAGCAAGGCGAAGTATTCAATTCGCTTTACCAAAAGGAGATCTAAGGCATGCTGAAGATTAATATTCAATTTTGGGTTTGGGTTTGGGGATTAAAATTTAATCACACGTACTGAATTTTTTAATCATATAAATTTCTGGCAGAAAGACTTCTAGCTTACTGTAAAAACCAGTATGAATAAATGGGTTGCCGCATAGAGGCTCAAACGAAATCGTCTGGACAAGGCTTCTTTTTCAATCCAATACCTTGGGCGATTGGAAGCGGCGAGCTAAACCGGTCGACCGAAGTCTTCCGGCGTACACACCCGCTCCATCAACGGAGTCTTCTACTCCAGCCCTA
>CAYYPV010000020.1:0-6077 GCA_964473665.1 uncultured Candidatus Bathyarchaeia archaeon | reverse complement strand
AGTTAACGGATATTCCGGTAACGGTGGATGAAGCCGCAGGACTTCTGAGGAGTACGTTAAGTCATGATAGAAGTCAATGATATTCACTACACCTATCCGACCGGGGTTACGGTGCTCAACGGTGTCTCCATAAAAGTCGGTTACGGCGAATTTTTGGCAGTAATGGGTGAAAATGGAGCCGGTAAGACAACATTGGTGAAACATTTTAACGGTCTTCTTAAGCCGAGCCAAGGCGAAATTTTAGTGGACGGAGTGGCTACTACAAAAGCGAGTGTTGCACAGCTTTCAAGGAAGATAGGGCTTGTCTTCCAGAATCCTGATCACCAGTTTTTCTGCGAGACGGTTGAGGAAGAAATAGCGTTCGGCTTGAGGAATTTCGGTTTCAGTGAAGAAGCGATAAAGGAAAAGATTGACTTTGCGTTAAACCTTCTTGACCTAGGTGATTATAGGAAGACTTCTCCTTTCATGTTAAGCGGTGGAGAGAAGAAGCGTCTCGCTTTAGCCACTGTTTTAACGTGGGATCCGACTGTGCTGATACTGGATGAACCTACGGTCGGGCAGGATTACAGCCAGAAGGAAAAGCTGCGTCAATTTATCCTTAAGCTTAATTCAGAGGGTAAAACCGTGATCATTGTGACTCATGACATAGAGTTTGTAGCTGAATGCAACCCACGAGTGGTTATTCTTTCTCACGGACGTATAATCGCAGACGGCCCGGCCAAGAAAGTTTTAACCAATTTTGATCAGGTGAAGGAGGCTTCCCTTGTTCCACCTCAGATGACTCAAGTTTTCCTTAAATTAACCGACATGGGTTTCACCGCTGACACGATAGACGTTAACGAAGCTAAAGACAAGATAATGGATTACTTGCAGAGGTCACCGAAATGATGGTGTTTCGAGGATTCAGGTTCAAACGCGCTTACACTTGGATGCATAGAATGGATCCTAGGATAAAGCTTCTATTATCATGCTCCTTCTGTCTAGTTTTCCTCTACACTGAGCTTGTACCGTTAATCTTAACTTTGGCTATTCAGATTGCGATGGTTCTCTCAGTCCACATCAGTCATGAATGGTTAGGTACGTTGAAAGGCGGAGGACTGTTCGCTGTTTTAATTTTTGTGATGAACCTGATAACGGGATCTACGGTGAGCTTCGCAATTGCGATGGTGCTTCGATTTCTAGTTCTCATATCGGCGTTTTCGATGTTCTTTTTGACGACGAGGCCTGATGATTTAGGGGCGGCTCTAGAAAAAATGCGGGTGCCATACGAGTACTCATTTATGTTTACAACAGCGGTTAGGTACGTTCCAGTACTCGCTACTGAGGCTCTTACCATAGTGGATGCTCAACGTTCACGCGGACTGGAAATGGATAAAGGTAACATTATGAAGCGTGTTAGAAACTTCACGCCTGTACTGATACCTCTTCTAGTGAATTCAATTCGCAGGAGCTTGGAGATGGCTGAAGCTATGGAGGCAAGGGCTTGGGGAGCAACTAAAAAACGCACAAGCTTGTCCGTCCCTAAATTGAAGCGAGTCGATTTTATTTCATCTGCGGTTATCTGCATCACTGTAATTTTCGCTGTGTACGCACGCCTCTACCTGCCTATACCTACGGTTGAGCTTATTCCATGGTTCCATATAAAAATACTATGAGATACCTCTACGAAGAAGAGCTGGGACTTACCAGCCGTCAGAGTTAAATTGAAAACAGTCTTAATATTTTCTTGATGGTGTTTAGGGTTGTATAAATCGATTCTAGTTGCGGTTGATGGGTCGGAGTATTCCGCGAAAGCCGCTAAGCATGCTGTGGAGTTAGCTTCCGTCTTAAAATCGAAGATAATAGCAATTCACGTAATTGATGTGCGGGTCAAAAGAGTTTACGAAGGCTCTGAGAAGGCTTTAATGCAGTTAACTAAATTCGGTGAATCCTATCTGCAGGATGTCGTGAATATGGCGAAAACGGCTAATGTGCCTGTTGAAGCTTTTCTTAAGGAAGGATTACCGCCTGAAGTGATAGTTAATGAAGCTGAGGATAGAGGCGTTGAATTAATTGTTATGGGCACTCGTGGATTAAGTGGAGCGAAGAGGGTCATCCTTGGAAGTACTGCTGAGCAGGTTGTTGAATGGGCTAGATGTTCAGTTTTAGTTATCAAATAATCAATTTAACATAGAAAAGTCTAAGAATCGCCTAGAAAATGTGGCAGATAATTCTAACTATAAACTTAATATTGCTGTTTTTTGAGAAATAATTACGCGTTAAAAAGTGTGGCGAGGGTTCTGTTTGGTCCGTCTACAAAAAATAGCGGCTGACTCTATAATTGACAGTGTACGGGACGCTATGAACGCGATTCCATCTGAGCGGGTTGATAAGGTACTAAAATTGCTTCTTGAAGCGCATTCAAAAGGCAAGAAAGTTATGATTATAGGCGTTGGTCGGAGCGGACTTGTTGGTAGAGCCTTTGCGATGAGGCTTATGCATTTAGACTTTCAAGTTCACGTGGTTGGAGAAACTATAACTCCTGCTCTTGGATCTGGAGACATTCTTTTCGCAATTTCTGGGTCGGGCAGTACCACTTTCGTCGTAGCTGCTGCCGAAAT
Source organism: uncultured Candidatus Bathyarchaeia archaeon (assembly GCA_964473665.1). Lineage (GTDB taxonomy): Archaea > Thermoproteota > Bathyarchaeia > RBG-16-48-13 > CAYPFQ01 > CAYYPV01. The sequence continues at coordinate 3,477 of CAYYPV010000020.1, read as the reverse complement.
CGCAAAGAAGGTTGGCGCAAAAATTATAGCCGTCACAAGTTTCCCAAATTCTAAGCTTGGAAAGTTAGCTAACTTTTCAATAATAATTAAGGGTCGAATTAGAGCGGCTACTTATCGTGACTATTTTTCACGTCAAATTTTAGGCGACCATGAGCCGCTGGCTCCGTTAGGGACACGTTTCGAGGTGTCCGCTGCAGTATTTCTCGACAGTTTAATAGTTGAATTAATGGAAGCTCTTGGTAAAACTGAAACTGAAATGAAGGCTAGACATGCAACAATAGAGTAGAGAAATAATTTATTCAAGGAACTGCGCTGCCGTCGGCCGTTCAGGGCTTAATCCTTTTCTCTCCCTTATTTTTCCAATAACCTGCTCCAGCATATTTTCAGGCAGAAAATCCCAGTGATCAAATGTTGTCTGCCAGAATGCGCGTCCAGCAGTGGCGCTTCTCATGACTTCGGCCAAATCGAACGATTCAGCTGCAGGTATTTCGCCGATGATGGTTGTTAGATATTCTTTATGATCAATCGACACTATTTTTCCTCTTTTTTGCGCTACGACTCTAGTAACTGCGCCAACAAGTTCCGAGTGCATAGTAACTATGATTTTGTAGATTGGTTCCAGAAGGGCTGCGTCCGCTGATAGGACTCCGGCGAATATTCCATGCCTCATAGCTGGAATGATCTGCGCAGGGCCGAAGTGAGCGGGATCCGTATGTATTGATGCGTCTTCAAGGAACACTTTTATTCCCCTCATTTGTTCTCTGGCAAGCGGTCCTTCATGCATGGAGTCCATGAATCCGATGTTAATTGACCCTTTAACTTGATCAAGCCGTTGAACTCCCTTAGTTTCATCCACCAGCATGTTGCCGTGCTCCTCGATCACCCATACTCCTCGTGATGCATCTGTCTCCCATCCGTTATCCCTAAGAATCTTCGCCAACGCTTTCTTATCCATGCCCTCAACAATTTCGCCTCTTCGAACCATCTCAACAACTTCGGGTTCCAGTGGTTCAACTCTTATGAGTAGCTTGTTATGTCCGTTCGGCGAACGCACCTCAAACGGTCCACCTGCCTTTCGTATACATTCTCGGTATATCACAATCGGTTTTGACGTAACTATTTCTAAGCCAGCTTTCTGAATCCACGTTGATGCAATTTCAAGGTGAAGTGTACCCATACCTGAGATAAGATACTCGCCTGTTTCTTCGTTAATTTTTGTGATAAGCGTAGGATCCTCTATAGTCAATTTGCTCATAAAATCAACAAGTTTCGGTAAATCTCTACTATATTTAGGCTCAATAGCGACTGTGACGACGGGTTCAGAGACGTAGTGAATTGCTTCGAATGGCGTAACGTCTTTTGTTACGGCAATGGTTTCACCTGCTCTAGCCCGCTGTAAACCAAGCAGAGCTGGAATGTTCCCTGCTGGTAGAGAGCCTACGACCTCTCTGTACGGCCCCATGTAGATGCATACTTGTTGAACACGTGAATCGGTTTTAGAATTTATCAGTTGAACAGGGGTCCCTTCCTTAATTGTTCCGGAGAACAGTCTACCGGTTACAACGACTCCAGCTTGAGGATCGACCTTAACGTCGTTTACACTCATGACTACTGGACCGTTATCGTCACACGCCAACATAGCTTTTCCGACTTCGCTGTTTAGGTCACCGTGCCATATTTTTGGAACACGGTACTTCTGGGCATCATGAGGCGGCGGCATATGGTCTGTCGCCATGTTCAATATGGCTTCATAAAGTGGAAATGATTTCGCTAATTCTTCAACCTTATTTTCGTTGTATGCTGCTACAACATCTGAGAACTTTACACTTTTCTTTTGAGCCATGTCTGATGTGAAGCCCCATCTATCTTTAGCTGAACCGAAAGCGACTGTTCCTGCTGCGGGATTAACTTTCCATTTTTCTTTAAACTCTGGTTCACCGTACAAATCTATTAGGCGGTTAAACTGCTGTATAATTCTAGTTAACTTAGCTTGAAGCTGTTCAGGTGTAAGTCTCAGTTCTTTTATTAATCGATCAATTTTGTTAATGTATAGAACAGGTCTGACTCTTTCGTCAAGGGCCTGTTTTGTCACAGTTTCTGTTTGAACCATAACTTCTTCTACAGCGTCCACCACTACGACGGCGCCGTCTATAACCCGTAGTGACCGCGTAACTCGTCCAGTGAAATCAATGTGCCCAGGTGTATCTATCAGATTTATAACGTAGGGTTTTCCTTCACGTTCATGGTAAAGACTGATGTTTGCAGCCTTTATCGTCATCTGGCGTTTCTGTTCTTCCTCTAAATAATCCAGCGCAAGGGCTTCTCCAGCTACAGTTGGTGAAAGCATCCCTGCGGCGGCTAAGAGTGAATCAGTCATCGTGGTCTTTCCGTGGTCAACATGAGCAATGATGCCTATGTTTCTTATCTGCTCCTTCGTGTTCACTATCTTCATTATTTCCGCGGTTGACTTGAACTTAACCAATTAAATTACCACTCTTACTCCTTCGCCATAACAGAGACATCGTATTAATCTTTTCGTCGCTTTGACTCCTAATTTACCTGAAATAATAGTATTTTAAAGCTTTAGTTAGAGTTAGTTGAGTGATTTGAAAGTTTTGGTTTATACTCCTGAAGGCAGATGTAAAAATATAGGTGAAAACGTGTATGAGTGTGGCGGGTCTTAAAATTGGAATATTCACTGAGACTTATAGGCCGCAGATAAACGGTGTCGTAACCTCGATAGAAAATCTTAAAAAAATCCTTGTTGAAAGAGGCGCCCAGCCCATAGTGTTTACTGTTGGAAGCGAGTCCGGAGTAGAGAAGGAAGATTCCGTAACTGTTCACAGGTTTAAGTCATTGGCTTACCCGTTTTATCCTGAGTACAGATTTGCCCCTTCACGTTTTAGGAAAGTTAAAAAAATTATCGAGCAGTATAGTTTAGATATACTTCATTCTCACGGGCCTTTTTCGATGGGAATAAATGCTCTTTATGCACATAAAAACTTGAAAATTCCTCTTGTGGGAACGTTTCATACGCTTTTGCCGGAATACATTCATTATCTTGTTGGAGAAAAGTCGGCGGAGCATTTCAGTTTATTCTTGAAAAGGTACAGCTGGAGATACCTTAAATGGTATTATTCAAGATGCGACGTGATTACTTGCCCATCTAAAGCTGCAGCGGATTTGCTTAAACAGAAAAGCTTCGAAAACGTGGTAATCATAAGTAATGGGATAGATACTGATAGGTTCAACCCTAAGGTCAGCGGATCTGAATTCAGAGAGGCATATGGTCTTACTGAAAATGAAAAAATTATTCTTACCCTCGGAAGGATTAGCGCTGAGAAAAACATACCGTTCATAGTCGAATCAGCATCGATTATAGTTAAAAAAAATAGAAATGTGAAAATTGTAGTCGCAGGTGAAGGGCCGGCTAAGGATGAGTTGATTTCTCTTGTAAACAAAATGAACCTTAACGGA
>CAYYPV010000019.1:0-15875 GCA_964473665.1 uncultured Candidatus Bathyarchaeia archaeon | reverse complement strand
TGGAATTTCTTCATCGGTAGCTGGATTTTTAACGTATTTTCCGATGAGGAATTTGCCTGAAATATTGTCTAGGATGGTTACCTTACGGTTTAGGAAATTCAGTTTCTCTGCGCATTCTCTGCTTATAATCCATTGTTCTCCGTTAACCTGTGCTTTTACATAGTCGATGTCCGGCTTAACCCACATGTTGGTGACGCCGAATATGGTCTCGGGTCTAAGTGTTGCTGCTGGGAGGTAATATTCGTTGTACTTGAATTTTATTACTGTAAATTCGCCTATTTCTGGTTCTACATCACCTTTAGTATCGTGTTGACCTACAGGATTTCCGTCGCTTGGACACCATCCTACTGGATGGCTTCCCTTTGTAATTAGCCCCCTTGCTTTGAGCTTTCTGAATTGCCATTCAATGAATTTTTTGTATTGGGCATCTATTGTCGTGAATTCTCTGCGCCAGTCAATAGAGTACCCTATTTCTTTCATGCCTTGCTTGATTTCTTTATGGAAATATTCAGCAATTTTAATTGGTTCAGAAAATGTTTTGAGAGCTTCTTGCGGAACCTTATAGACTTTGATGAAGTCGTCGAGTAGGTCTTTGTCGTCTGAAGTTAACCTTTTTGACATAGCTAGAATCGGCGTCCCGGTATAGTGGAAAGCCATCGGAAATAGAGTGTTGAATCCGCGCATCCGCTTATACCGTGCATAGACGTCGGCTAACGTGAATGTTCTTCCATGCCCGACATGTTGAGGCGAATTCGGATAGGGGTATGCGACACTAATGAAGAATTTTGGTTTTCTAGCTTTGGGGTCGGTTTCGAATATTTTAGCTTCATCCCATGCTTTCTGCCATTTTTCTTCCATCGATTTCCAATTGAGCTGCATTAGGCGACCCATCTTGCGTTTTTATTTTAACATTTTTTTCAGAAGTTGCTCTGCATCCACGAGGGCGTCTGGAACTTTGTCTATCAGGTTTCCTCCACCTTGCCCAAAGTTAGGCTTTCCGCTTCCTCCTCCGCCGATTATTTTTGATATTTCGCCAGCCAGTTCACCAGAATTGACTCCGTTTTTAACAGCTTCATCTCCGGCGATGACAACTAGTCGCGCTGTTTTATTTGTGCTGCAGAATATTACTACTAACTTTGGCTCGACGCTGATTAATTCATTTCCAAGTTTGATTAAGCGATCGACGCTGACTTCTTTCATATGCTGCGCCGATAGTTTGATTTTACCAATAGCTTTTACTTTAACCAGCATTTGTTGGGCTTCATGTCTAGCCAGCTCTCCTCTAAGCTGATCTATTTCTCTCCTTGCCTCTCTCAACTGTGTAACCGCATCTTCAGATGCTTTTCCAACTTTCTCTATTGGCACTTCATGTAATTCTGCTACTTTGCGTAATGTCGAGTCTTTTTCTTGGATCAGCTTTACGGCGGATAGACCGGCTGAGAAGAATATTCTTTCAACACCGTCTTGTATTCGATCGGTTCTAACAATTTTTATGAGACCAACTTCGCCTGTCGACTTTATGTGGGTACCACCGCAGGCCTCAACATCCCAATCTCCATCTTTTACAACTCTGATTTCTTTACCTGGAACAGCTCCACCTTGATATAACCTAAAACCGTAGAGGGCCTCAGCTTTTTCTCTCGGCATAAACGAAGCATCCACTGGCATGTTCTCCATTACAGCCATGTTGGCTAAAGTTTCGATTTCTGCTAACTGTTCAGGAGATATTCTTTCATAATGAGAAACATCTAAACGGGTTCGATCGACCCCAACCTGAGAACCTGCTTGCCACACATGTTGCCCTAACACCCTCCTTAAAGCGCCGATTACTAGGTGCGTAGCAGTATGGTGACGCATTAAGCTTATTCGCCTGTTCCAGTCTATTTCACCTTCAACTGTTTCTCCAGTTTTCGGAATATTCTCTTCAACTACGTGAACAATAACGTTTCCAACTTTATGTGCACTAGTAACATTTGCTTTTCCAATTTTTGAGGAGATGTATCCATGATCAGTCGGTTGTCCACCGCCTTCAGGGTAGAATGCGGTCTGGTCAAGTACTACGTATTTATTATCGATAATCCTGAGGACTTTTGCAGTAAACTTCTTTTGATAAGGATTTTCATAGTAAATCGTTCGAGTTGCTGGAATGCCTGAAACTTTCTCTTTTAATTCTTCTTCGATTGTTGGCACCTCTTCAGGCGGGGCTCTTATGTGTCTTTTAGCGATGGTTGCGTAGAAGTCGTCCGGGACATTAACTTTCACTCCCTCCTTCATCGCCATTTCAGAAACAAGGTTTGGTGGGAGCCCATGAGAGTCGTAGAGTTCAACTAGAGTGCTTAGTGGAATCTCATTTTTACCTTCGACCTTTATCTCACTTGATATTTTCTTAACAAGTTCAGCGCCGCGGCTTAGGGTTCTCTTGTATTTATCTTCCTCAATTGACAGCGCTTCAAGAATCTCATCTCTCATTTCTTTTAGGTGCGGATAATCTGGGGACCAGTAATCTATTTGCAGATTTACTATGTTTGACAGCTCATTCTCAATTTGCAGTAAACGTAGAAGGCGGTAGGTCCTCCGTAACACCAGTCGAGTTAGATATCCTTCACGGACGTTTGAGGGAACTACTCCTTCGGCAAGCATGAAGGCCAAGCTTTTTGTGTGATCTACAATCGCATAGACGCTTTCAACAGGGGTCATTGTTTCATGAAGTTTTTTGACATCTATGCCAATTTTTTTGGCAACTTCCCCCCGTAGTTTTTCAATGTTGACCACTTTTTCAAGCTTCATAATTCCGCTGTATTTAGCGTAGTCTGAGAGTAGTTTTTCATCAAATGATAGGCCAGCCATGCTAGTTACCTTATCCAATATCTTCGGGTATATAGCGTCGAAACAGCTGGGGGTACCTTGCGTTAGCCAAGTGAAACGTTCCATTCCGTAGCCGGTATCTACAGTGCGTATTGGAAGTTCGACGAACTTATCGCCTATAACTTTGTAAAACATGAATACAAGTGTTGAAACTTCGAAACCGTCAATGATGCCTTCAACGTCTGGACCAGCGTTTCCTCCGCCAGACCAGACGCCTTCCTTGTATGTTACTGCCTCTGATTTCACGCCGAGCCTTTTTGTAACAAATTCATGATGATACCTAATTGTCTGGTCCTTCCAGTAAATTTCTCGGTCAGGATAGTTGAACGCATGCGCTCCACCCATTTCAAAGATTGTTAAATGTCTGCCAAATGTTAAGCCGACGTTATCAATGTCGACGAACCTTATGCATGGTTGGCTTATAACAAGCGGATTTGCGGGGGGAGGTATTATTCCGTCCGTTACATAGGGTTGGAAGTCGACTATGCTGGCATCAGTGAAGTATAGGTCATTTCTCCACCTTGATACGATGGGGTATGGGTTTATCCTTTTGTGACCGTTTTTCTCGAAGAACGATAGAAATTCTTCCCTCATTTCGCGAAAACTGTATTTCTTGCTTGTTGGGGGATTACCTATGAATGTGTAATCTTGACAGGGCGCTTCTCCGCAGACTTCTTGGTCGGAAACCTGAGTCCAAAAATATTCTCCGCAGCTCTTACATTTTTTTCTAACGAATCCTTCTGAGTCGAAGAATGCGACATGGTATTCACTTTCAGGAAATATCAAGCATTATCCTCCCAGCATCAAGAAGACTGATCTTTTAAAAAAGAAAAGGATTGAGGGGAATTTTTAACACTTTGCTACATGTAATCGAATACAGAAATTGAGAGAAGCTAAAGGTTAGGTTATTAACCGAATAGCGCTCCAAGACCCTCGATTGCTTCAGCTTCTTTCTTTTCCTCTGCTACCTTCTTCTTTTCCTCTTTCTTTTTCTCCTCTCCAGCAGTGGCTGCTGGTGCTGAAGCTTGTGGCGCCTGTCCCATAGGTAGAATTGAAACTGCTTTAAGGGCTTCATCAATTTTTACTTCGGAAAGCGCGGCTACTAACGCTTTAACCTGCGCCTCATTTACGGTAATTCCGGCCGCTTTAACGACTTTTGTTAGATTTTCCTCATTAATGGGTTTTTGGGCTGAATGCAGAAGCATTGCAGCGTAAATGTACTCCATCACGTTTCACCTCCAGCGGATAATTCTTTTTTACTCCTCTCTTCTTTAACTGTATCCTTTTTTTCTTGCAAGACCTCCTTTTCAACTTTTTCCTCTTGCTTGACTATGGCTGCTATTTTAGGTTGTGAAGATAGATTGAGCATTTCAGCATAGGCTTTTCTTAGTATATCTGGAATTACTTCCCGAGCCGGATAAGCTGTATTCATTGCTAACGTATAGCTTTCCATTTTTGCTTTTATTAGAAATAGTGGAACTGTTTCTTTTGTTGGGTAGCCGCTGTTGTAAGCCAAATTTAACGCTGCGTTTACCGCCTCCTGAAACTGTTTTTCAACTGTTCCAGGTTCTATCTGTAAAAGGTCTGAAGTTACTATGAGCCCATTGTCATAAGCGACGTTTACCGTGAGGTTTACTTCAATCGGTTTTATGGATAGTTTTGAGAGAGCACTAGCCAACTGTGGAGATATAACGTCTCCTTTATTTGCGACGCATGTGTCCTTTGTGATAATTACGCTGCCAGTTTCAATTCTGGTTGGTAAGCCTACTTCGGCCAGTTCAGCTATAATTGGTCCTGGAGGTAGTCCAGTATTTCCAGCAGGGACAATTATGTCTTTTTGGGCTACATCTCCAGCTTTCGCCGAGATTTTTACTTTATTCTTCCTGAGGGTTAAGGATAGTTTGAATGGGTCAGTGTTTGTGAACATAAAAACATTTGAGCCGGTTATGTGGTCGGTTAGTTTTTTTACGTTAGTTTTATTTTTTTCAGATTTTTCCAAAGCCCTTCGCATTAACGTATTTTTTGAAACGTGGAATATTACGGAACCTTTGAGCATCTTGTTTACCATTTGAAGTTGCGAGGTTCGAACTTTCTGTAAGCTTGCGACCCCTATAACTTTGTATTCGTTGATTAGCTTTGATAGCTCTTCAACCTCCTTCATCTTCCATTCGGTACCGCTCTTTGACATTTTCTATCGCCTATAGCTCGAAATTTACTAGGGGACCCATGCTTTCCTTAAGGTAAGCCTTATGAATGTTTCTTTTTCCTTTTTCAAGTTTTTGCTCCAGTCTCGCCATTACGGCTTGAACGTTCTCAGCTATTTTTTCATCCGGCATGTTTTCATCCCCAATCCTGCACTGAATGATGGGTTGATCCTTAACTCTGATTCTTGCGGTTTTCCGATGTTTCGTTAAAACTGGTTCGATTGCGGCGTTAAGCGGGATCGGAGTAGGCATTTTTCCTCGTGGGCCTAGCACTACACCTAGGCTTTTACCGATTGTAGGCATTAGTGGAGCTTCTGCTACGAAGAAATCATAATCATCAGCTAATTTCTTTGCTTCTTTTTTGTTTTCCCCTAATTTTTCAAGAGCTTCCTTTTCTAGAACCAAATCGGCGCCAGCGTTCTTCGCATTCACCGCTAGGACTCCTGAAGCGATTACACAAACTTTTATCGCTTTACCCACTTGATTTGGAAGTTCTATTAGTTCATTTATTCTATTCTCAGGCTTTTTCAGGTCTACGTTTCTTAGATTTATGATAAGGTCGAAGGCTTGTGTAAACTTCCTTTTTTTCGCATTTTTTTTAGCTTGCTGGACAGCAGCTACGATTTTTTTGGTTTCAATGGGCATTTTTATCGAACTCCTGTTTTCTAAACAAAATTTCAGTTCAATCTTTCAATACGCTGCCGAGTTTTCCTTCAGTGATTTCACGCTGAAAATCTTTCGGATCCTTGCCTTCAACGGTTACGCCCATTGTCAGGCAGGTGCCTAGTATTTCTTTTACTGCCATTTGTAATGTCTTTGAGAGAAGTGCATCGCGTTTAATTTTCGCAATTTTAATCACTTGGTCGATTGTTAAGTTTCCGACTTTCTCAACTTTCGGGTTGCCTGATCCCTTTGTTATTCCCAATTCTTTAACAATTAAAGCAGCCGTTGTAGGTATTCCGACATTGACTTCGAACTCTTTTGTCTCGATGTCAACGGTTATTTTGACTGGAACCTTCATTCCGGAGTAGTCTTTTGTTAATTCATTGATTTTGTTGACTATTGCTACCACGTTAACTCCGAGAGGCCCCAAAGAAGGCCCTAACGGTGGTCCAGCTGTAGCTTGCCCACCTTCAATTAGTGCGTCAAGCGTTTTCTTTTCGCTCAATTTTTTTCTCCTCTTTTTCTTTAGCCTTTTCTGCTCTCTCGGTTAGTTTAACATAGTCCGCATGCACAGTTATTGGAAGTGTGAATGTTGCCTCAAGTAGTTCAAGGGTGACTTCGTGTTTCATCTTGTCTACTCTTGTGATTTTTGCCCTCATTCCTTTGAATGGCCCCCCGATTATTTCAACTGTGTCTTTGGCGTTGAGTTCCTCAATAGTTGGTTTGGTTATTATGTATCGTTCAACATCTGAATATTCCACAACACCAGGTACTCTAGATTTTATGTGCTTGACGTCCGCTATTGCTTCTTCAACAAAGTGTGCCCCGATTGCTTCGATGAATACGTAGCCTCTGAGAGACACTGGCGCTAGCACTACTTTTATAGGCAGTTTATGTGCAGATGCTCTAGATGCAATTATGTCTGCAGCATTTTTCTCTTGACCAGCAGTAGTTCTTATGGCGAAGAAATTTGTGGATATTTTCTTTTTCTCTTCAGTCAATGCCGATCCCTAGTTTATATTGCGAATCCTTGAAGTAACGACCCTACAAGTTCTATTAGGAAGCCTATTACGCCGATTATAGCTACGCCTGCTATGCATAGTTTTATTGATAGCCATAGCTCGTTTCGGCTTGGCTTCGTGGCTAGTTTAAGCAGTCTTTCGTATGGTGAAAAAAATGACTTAAGATCCATTTTTTAACCCCGATTTTCTTACATAGCTAAACTGCAGTATTCCATCTACAATTCTATGGTGGTATTTAAATCGTTTTTTTTAAACGCGTAAAACGTCGATGCCCATATCTTCCAGTATTTTAAGCAATTGCCCCTTTGCGTCTCCTCGGATGCCTTTCCAGTCTAAAACTGCGCAGTTACATACATTGATGGTCTTTTGAAAAACTTCTTTTACCATTGAGGGGTTAACATTTTCTAGAGCATACTTCGGCACTATGTGGCCTACTGCGATGTCCTGTTCAACAGTGATTTCTGTATGAGCTGGAGCATAGTGTCCTCCGCCGAATCCGGCCGCTGATCGGCTTTGCGACGGGTTAAGAAGCGCTCTCGATATTGCCTCAGCTACAACCTCTCCAGCTTCTTGGTCGATCCATCTGTCCTCTGAGCTTCCAATCTCAACGAATGTTGCTGGTACACCCAGTTCAGTTGGACCGTGGTGAGTAGCTTCGAGACTTATTTTGTAATTCGGCTTAAGTTTCTCCCCTAGTTCTAATAATGCTAAAAGCAAAGCCTTAATTCGTCCGGGATTTGCTAAAGCGACCTCGTTTGGCCTGCCTCCGTAGTTGGCTTGGCTTTTTAGGTTTCCTGGGACATGTACTGTGAGTGTTGGTTCTCCAGTTTCACTTTTGTGGCGTGAGGCGAATATTATTTCGGTAAAATTGAAGAATTTGCCTAAATTGTTTACGTAAATGTTGTCCACTGATGGAAAAATTAGTGTAAATTCCCCGTTTGTGTATACTGGTTTTCCGTCAAAAATCTTCTTAGTTTCTTGGAAGCCGTGTCTGCGGATTAGTTTGTCAGCTATGTTTAATGCAGCTTTATCGTGGCTTGAGGCGGCTATTAGAATCGTCATCAAATTGTCTCATAGTAGTTCGGTTAATAATGCTTTTTGAGTATGCAGCCTATTCTCAGCTTGATCCCAAACGATTGAATTTGGGCCGTCCATAACAGTATCCAGAACTTCTTCGCCGCGGTGTGCGGGTAGGCAGTGCATGAATACGGCGTCGTTCTTTGCGTATTTGAACAGTTTAGGTGTAACCTGATATTTTGGTAGGAATACGCCTAATCTTTTTTGGCGTTCATCCTCCATGCCCATAGAGATGAAAGTGTCGGTGTATATTATGTCAGCTTTACTCGCTGCTTTTTCTGGCTCGCGAACTATTTCAATTATTGATCCAACTTTCTCCGCTTTTCTTTTAGCCCAGTTCACAACAGCCTTATCAGGCTCGTATCCTCTTGGACAGGCTGCAACCATGTTTACGCCGAAAATTGAGCATCCAATGAGCAGAGAGTTGCAGACGTTGTTTCCGTCACCGATCCAAGCTAATTTTAATCCGTTTAATTTTCCCTTCTTTTCTTGAATAGTTAGAATATCTGAAAGGGCTTGACATGGATGATGCAGATCGGATAAGCCGTTTATTACAGGGACTGTAGCGTATTTCGCCATCTCAATAATGTCGCAGTGTGATAAAACGCGAGCCATTATTCCGTGTACGTAACGGCTTAGTACTCTGGCTGTGTCCGCTATTGTTTCACCTCGCCCTAACTGCAGTTCGCTCCAACTTAGGTAGAGTGCATGCCCGCCCAATTGTCGCATACCGACTTCGAAGGATATTCTTGTCCGCGTGGATGGCTTTTGAAATATCATGGCTAGGACTTTCTGATACAAAATATCTTTTTTTTCTCCTTCGCCTTTTTTTAATGAGCTGGCTTCATCCAGAATGATTTTTAATTCATTACGGGTATATTCCTGCATGGTCAGAAAGTCTCTTCCTTTTAACAGGTTGTCCACCTCAACTAATCTTTGATAATTTTGTTTACAATAAATTCGGGGTCGAAGGTAATAAGGTCTTCATAGTTTTGGCCGTTGCCAAGGAAGATTATCGGCTTTTTTGTTATGTAAGTGATTGATATTGCTGCTCCACCTTTTGCGTCAGTATCTATTTTGGTTAATATCGATGCGTTTATGTTAACGAATTTGCTGAATTCCTCAGCTTGAATGACGGCGCCGTTACCAGTTAATGCGTCGCCGACGAAGATAACAAGGTCGGGTTCTGTGACTCTAACTATTTTCTTCATTTCTTCCATCAGGTTTTTATTTGTCTCCATTCTCCCTGCAGTGTCTATGAGAACTGCGTTGATACCGTGTGCTTTTGCATGACTTATTGCGTCGAAAGCTACTGAAGCAGCATCTGCTCCGTATGGGCGTTTAATCATGCGTATCCCAAGCCTTTTTGCATGTTCTTCGAGCTGTTCAATTGCGCCTGCTCTAAATGTATCGCTGCAAGCGATAACGACAGTATATCCGTGATTTATCAGGAGTTTAGCTACTTTAGCTATTGTAGTAGTTTTGCCTGTTCCATTTATCCCGACGAAAACGATTATTGCTGGGATTCCTAGACTCTTCTTATCCCTTACGATTTGAAGCATGTTGATTTCGTGTTCAGCTTTAAGCATCGTTATTAGTGTATCGCGTAACGCTTTGGTTAATATAGTTCGTCGGTCTTCAAATCTTTTGACTTCTACGCCTGCAAGACGCTGTTTTAAATCGTCGCATATTTTTTCAGCGACGGATAGCGCAACATCGTTTTCAATTAAGATTAGTTTAAATTCTTCTAGGAGTGGGTTTAGATTTTTGGGTTTTAATTCAGTTTTTGTTACTTTCTCAACAATATCATCAACGCTTTTCCGGAGCTTTTCAAACACTACAGTTTTTTCCCCGCTTCTGTTTTACGTAGATTCCCTGAAATTTCATCAACTTTTGATCTTGTTTCCTCCATTGCTTGTGCAACTTGAATTAGTTGCTGTTGGAGGTTTCCATGTAGTTTTTCAAGATCTTTAAGCTGGTCTTCTATGCTTCCCCTTGCTTCCTCGATTTTCTTTTCGACCGCAACACCCGCGCCGATACCGATTATGACTTTCTTTACATCGTCGACTTTAGCCTTCACGTAGGATCCGCCGCCTATCGGTACAAAGATGGAATCACCTTTTGTCTTATCTTTAAGTCCGTCCAGAGTGTCCCCTGATACTCTAAGTTCAGTTATAGCGGAATCTACGATGTTCATGCGAGTTTGAATTTCTTCAGCGGTTCCTTCCAGCATTTGCATTTCGGTTACTAGCCGTCTTAGAGTCTCTTCATGTGTTTCCAATTTTCTTTTACTTCCTTGCCCCGAATAACTTTCGTATAGTCACATCTTCAACTTCTTCCGGCTTTATTTCCTTTATTTCGGATATTTGGATAAAATGTCTCTTGATCTTATGTCTGCTGCCTATTTCTGCGTATATCTTCTCTGCAACGTCCTCTGGCTTCGTAGCCATAAGCTCTTTAGTGAAAGTCATACGCATTTTAGGCTCGGTTATCTCTCCTTTGATTCGGAATATCTTTACGTTGCTCATACTGTATTTCTCCATTAAAGGTTTAGTGCATTTCCAACCATTACCAGCTCAGGTCCGGTTGTAATTGACCCTACAACCGCGCCGTACGTGTTTGCTATGAGTCCTGTTCCAACAAAGGGAACTCCGCAGTTAACAGTTCCCACGTTTACTGGGACCTTTAAGACGTTTTCTAAATTTTTCTGTTCTTCCTCTTTTAGTAGTGGGTGGGCTAGAACGCCTTTATTTGTTGCAATTGCAAGTGAACCGACGTAAGGTAGACCGGCGATTTCTCCTGGTGTAACTTCAACTCCTAAAACGTCTCTCACCATTTTTATGGTATCCCCGCTCAACTTTGGATCTACTACTGCGCCATGATCATTGGCCAGTATAAGGTTTCCGAATGCTGTTTTTTTGCTTTCGATTCTTTCAACTTCTATGTCATTTAGTGTTGATTTGATGGCTTTAATATCTTCTTCATAAGTGAAGTATGGAAGTATTATGCCGTGGGAGTTGGCGACGCCTAGAACCCCGAGAAGTAGTGAGCCGCCTATGTTTGAGCTGACGACATTAACGTTTAGGTATGATTTAAGTTTCTCAAGTTTACTTTTCGGAATGTTGATTGGTGCTAATGCAAAACTGTCTGTTGCGATTGAAAATATACCTATGTTTGGGTTACCTAAAATTTCGTAGCGGACGACGACCAAAATTTTTAGTCGCCTTCTGCAGCGAGGTGAACTGACACTATGCCTTCCTTATCTTTTGTAGCTCTTACGCGAATTTTACGTGGAGGTTTTTCGATGCTTCTACTCCAAAGTTTTTCGTTCACTTCGTTGCTGATAATTATTGATTCGGGTTTCATATGCCGCTGTATAAAGTCTCTTAGAATTCGAACTGCTTTAGGTGCTCGTTTAGGCCGCGGAGACAAATAAGCCCTGCCTAAAGGAACTGTGTAAAATTTTTCTTCTACAAATTCTTCCTTTGATTTTTCCTTATTTGAAGGCATTCAATAGCCACCGTTAAAGTACAAGACACATTTTACCTCCGTATATTCCTTTCTAATAGCGTATTTTAAGCTAAGAAATCGCTGAATTGCTAATGCGAAAAAAGGTGCATATTATTTATTTCACGTTGCTGGTTGCGTGTTTAGTTTAAGACAGTTTGAGATAACCGTGAATATCTATTGACGTTAATTCGGAGGTTGATTCCAAGATAAATTTATACTGTGGATATTTTACGTTAAATTGAACCTTTTCAAACAACTCATAACGTAAATTTGCTGCAATACCTTAGGTTACGGAAAAATGTCAGTCTTATAGGAATGTCTTAATTGGCTGAGGATGTGGCAACATAAAACTTTCGAGGAGCATTAGTTTAGACTTTTAGTTTGCTTCGTCTCCAACGCCGCATTTTATAGCTTGACCTTACACGACCGCGTGTCTTTGCAATAACCCATGTTGGAACAGGCTTAGCTTGTCTCTGAGCTTTAGCTAGCCTTTTCTTTTTAGCGTAAGGTTTATTTCTCATTCAACGTCGCCTAATCGTTATATCTCGCCTTGAGGATTGCAGTTTAATTAAAATTTCTTTTAGCTGTTGGTCTGTTATAGGAAGCTGCACTTTTCCTGTTTGAACTATTTGGAGAAGTTGAAGTTCTATGCGTTCAGCGAAATCAGGCTTTACTAGTTTAAGATTTGTTAAACGTTGCCTCGCTTCAGGCGTAAGTACAACTCTTAATACGGCTTGTTTTTGAGCGTCTAACTCCGAGCGCTTTTGCCGGTCGGCAATTCTACCTCGTAGTGAAGCTTCTCTTCGCTTTTGTATCTCTTCAAGTTCAGATTCTTCCGATTCTTCCGGTTCTTCAGATTCTTCACTCAATCCAATCACCCACTATTCTTTAGGTTTGAGTGCTTCTTTTCGAAATCTTGTTTGACTTCGCCTGCTATATTATTCAACAGTTCTCTGCCATCCTTTGTAATGACCCTGCCTTTTTTATCAACTGTTTTTACTAGGCCAGCTTTCTCAAGCTGCTGTATTGCTTCACGTACTATTTCGCCGCCTCCTCTCCTGAAGTGTTCCGGCCCGTGCTCTTGTCCGTGTCTTCCTCCATAGTATAGCCTAAGTCTTGAGACGCCGATGGGCCCTCTCATGTAGATTTTCCTAAGTATGGAAGCGCACCGAATATGCCACCAATCAGCGTTTTCTGGAAGCCTTTCTCTATGTGCACCTGTTTTGCTGAACTGAGACCAGATTGGCGGATTGACTTCAGCTACGTTTTCTTTCAGATGCTCTGCTAACTTCTTTACGAAATCGTCAGCAGGAACATCGTAGACTGTTGACACATTTAGACCTCTAAATAACCTTTGAAGTATTGGAATAGATAGTAGACGGTATTATTTGTTTGGGTTATTTTTATGATTTTATGTATGATTAGCCTTGTATTTTCTTACGGAAGCTAAATTTGAAGTTATGCTAAAAGTTTATTTGAGGCGTGTAGAAGGCTAGACCCCTAGAACGTTTTTCGAAACTCAGTTTAAAGTTCTGTGAGTCATTTGCGTACTTTCAGCGGTATCCGCATGATTTTGCCGCAATTAAGGCATGTAATTACAATGTGCGGTTCTCTTCGCTGCTTAACTCGCACGCGACAATTCACCCCAGGCAGGATAAAATGTTTACAATGTCTGCAAATTAGTCTTCGATACTCGCTCGGCAGCTTTACCCTTTGACGCATAACAATTTTGCGGGCGAGTTCAGCGTAACGTTGAGCTAAGTCGGGATCTTTCGTAACTGTTTCCTTTGCTAATTCAAACAAATGCTGTACCCTTTTTAGAGCAAATTGTTTCTTTGAGTTCTTACTCCGAGTCGTCATTCTGTAGCCTCACTTACAGTTAAAATCAACTGTTACATCATTAATCTTTTATTAAAGATAAGTCGGGGATATGTGTGTTAACAATTATTTTTGCTGAATCAGCACTTGAGACTGTGCCTGAAGCTCTGTGGAGCTCTCCTGATGTTCAAAAGCATGCTGAGAAGAGGGAGAAGAAGCCTGGACAAATTTTGCTTGATAGATCTTATCATCATCGAGCTATGACTAGTCTTAGGAATGCAAGTCAACGTGGAAGGCCGGATATAGTTCACATCTCTCTTCTTGAGGCGTTAGGTTCTCCTCTGAATATGGAGAAATTACTTCGAGTTTATGTTCATACTGTCACTGATTATGTTATTTCGTTAAGCCCCGAGGTGCGTTTACCGAGAAATTATGATCGCTTTATTGGTTTGATGGAGCAACTGTTTGAATTTAATAAAATCCCGCCTACTGGAGTGACTTTAATAAGTTTGAAAAAACAAACTTTGGCGGAGCTTATCTCAGAAATAAAAGTGACCCGAGTAATTGCATTAACTCGTTTAGGTAAATTAAAACTACTAGACGGTGTTATGAGCGAGCTTGTTAAAGAAAAAAAGCCGGCCATAATTATAGGCGGGTTTCCACATGGAAATTTCAGCGAGGATACAATGAAGCTTGTTGATGAAGCTGTATGTTTTGATCGAGAGATGCTTGAAACTTGGACAGTTACGTCAAGAGCTATCTATGAATATGAGAAGGCAATTGAATTGCCGCAGAAAAGACTGAAAAAGATTAGTGGCGCGGCCTAAGGACTTGAACCACGCTTCGGCCAGTTCTTCCATGACCACATGTCCTGACAACAGGGAATAGTCTTTACGGCTAACGATTTTCAGATAGTTCAGTAGATTCAACGATTAATTTGATTGTTTATATTTGTAGCCTTTTAAATAACGTAATTCAACTTATTGTTGTTGTATTGAATAGAACCCAGTATTTCAAAAGTGGGTGGTTCAGAAAAATGAGAATAGCTATGGCTCAGATAGATTCGACTGTTGGAGATTTGGAGGGAAATATAGAAAAAATAAAGAAATTCATTAATGATGCAAGTAGGTTCAAAGCTGATCTGGTTGCATTTCCTGAGTTAGCGGTCACGGGTTATCCGCCTCAAGATTTGTTGCTTGAAAATGCCTTTGTTAAAAGTAACAAAGAGTTGCTTGAAGAACTGATTAGGAATAATGCTGTTGACATCGTTGGAGTTGTTGGTTTTGTTGATTTTAAAGAAGGTAGATTGTATAATGCAGCAGCCATTTTCACGGGAAATAAGCTGATCGATATATCTTACAAGACTCTGTTACCCACGTATGATGTATTCGACGAGGATAGGTACTTCAAACGGAGGAGAGAAGAAGAAATCAAGCCGGTATTAGTGAACTTTAATGGAATGAAATTTAAATTAGGCGTGGAGATTTGTGAAGATCTTTGGGACAAAAAATATGAGACAAAAGTTACTGATTTGTTGGCGAGAAATGAAGCGGATATAATTGTTAACATATCTGCTTCTCCTTTTTATGTAAGTAAACTGTTTGAACGGGAAGAGCTGCTTAAAGCAAAGGCAGTAAAAAATAAGGTTCCGATTTTTTATGTTAATCTGGTCGGTGGGCAAGATGAGCTTGTTTTTGATGGACAAAGCTTAGCAGTAGATAGCTGTGGGAATCTGATAGCTATAGGCAGACAGTTTGAAGAGGACTTGATAATCACCGATATTGACCTAAAGATGGGCGTCGCTGAGAAAGTAGAGGCTGCTCAGTACCGTAAAGAGCAGGAAATGTTTAACGCCATTGTCTTAGGTATACGTGACTATTTCAGAAAGACAGGTTTCAAGAAAGCGATTATTGGGATTAGCGGCGGAATAGATTCATCGTTAACCACATGTATAGCTGTTGAGGCTTTAGGCAAGGAAAATGTTATCGGCGTTTCAATGCCTTCTAAATATTCAAGCGTGACCAGTAAAACAGATGCTCAAAAATTAGCTGAGAATCTGGGAATTTGTTACGTTCAATTTTCTGTTCAAGACATTGTTGACGCTTACCAAAAAAGTTTGGCGAAACCTTTGGAGGAAATAAGGAAGCACTTCGGCGTAAAACAAGAGAACGACGATAATGTTGCTGATGAGAATCTTCAGCCTAGAACAAGAGGAAACTGCCTTATGGATATTTCCAACCGTTTAAAAGATTTGAAGATATTGGTCGTAAACACGGGGAACAAAACTGAGCTTGCGCTTGGTTACTGCACATTGTACGGCGATATGGCTGGCGGAATTGGAGCACTAGGTGACGTAAGCAAGCTAGAGGTTTACAGGCTTGCCAAATACGTTAATGAAAAAGCAGCCACAGAGATAATTCCCAGCGGAGTCTTTTTGAAAAAACCATCGCCTGAACTTAAGGAGGGCCAATTTGATCCATTCGATTTTGATGTAGTCAGCCCACTGGTCGATGAAATTATAGAAAATAGAAGAAGTAATCGGGAACTGATTGAAATGGGCTACCCAAAAGAGGCAGTTGAAGACACTTATAAAAGAATTAGAAATTCTGAGTATAAAAGATGGCAGGCGACCCCGTGCATAAAAATTACCCCTAAAGCATTCGGTATTGGATGGAAGATGCCGATCGTCAATAGGTATAGAGGATGAGAAAGCGGA
>CAYYPV010000018.1:0-1989 GCA_964473665.1 uncultured Candidatus Bathyarchaeia archaeon | reverse complement strand
CCGTCTCTCAGGGTAGTATCAAATATTTTGATGAATCCGTCTTTATTGTTCATAGTAATTACTTCTTAGAAATTCTCTTACCTACTGCTTCACCCACTTCACTTGTTTTTGCTTTTCCACCTAAATCTGGAGTTGTAATTCCATCACGCAGAGTCTTAATTACCGCCTTTTCTACGGCTTCAGCAGCCGATGTGTAGGTTGAGTCGTTGTGTTTTTGCCCTAACCAGTCCAGCATCATTTTTGCTGTTAGAATCATTGAAACCGGGTTAGCTATCTGTTTTCCAGCTATATCTGGCGCCGATCCATGGACAGGCTCAAATATAGCGAATTTTTCTCCCACGTTCGCTGATGGAGCTAATCCTAATCCGCCGACAAGTTGAGCCGCCTCATCCGACAGAATATCCCCGAACACATTCGTGGTTAATATAATATCGAAGTCTTGAGGTGCTCTAATTAGATTCATAGCTGCAGCGTCGACGTACATTTCATTAAACTTTATGTCAGGGTTTTTTTTCGCAACTTCTCTACAGACTCTTGCGAACAACCCATCGGTCACTCTCATAATGTTCGCTTTGTGAACTGCTGTAACTTTCAACTTCTTATTTCTCCGTCGCGCCATTTCAAAAGCATATTTCGCTATTCTTTCGCTTCCATGCTGAGTTATAATTCTTAAAGCGACAGCGCCTCCTTCTACCGTGAACTCTATTCCTTTGTATACGTCTTCAGTGTTCTCTCTCACTATCAGAAAGTCTATGTCAGGTCTCAAACAGGGAACATTCGGGTAAACCTTCGCCGGCCGCAGATTAGCATACGTATCAAACATGAGTCGCAGTTTGACAATTACATCCGCAGCAGTTTCACCCACGGGTCCTTTTAGAACTGCGTTAGACTTCCTTATCGTGTTCAATGTATCTTCAGGTAAGGCTGTTCCTCTCCTCTTTAAACATCCGTCTCCCGCTTCAACCTGTTTCATTTCTAAGTCTAATCCGAAATTTGTTTTAACCGTCTCCAAAACTTTTAACGTAGCTTCTGCCTGCTCTGGGCCGATTCCGTCGCCTGGGATTAACGCTATCTTGTAACTCTTCATTTTTTAATCTCCTTTCTCAGATGCAGTATCAACCCGCCGTCACTTATGATCTCTAAGATAAATTTAGGCAACGGTTTTGCTTCAAACGAAATGTTTCTTGTTTTATCTCTTATTTCTCCCTGCTCTAATTTGACGATTAATTCATCTCCGTCCTTTACTTTGTCGTAAATGCCTTTACATTCAAGAACAGGTAATCCTATGTTTATCGCATTTCTATAGAATATTCTAGCAATGGATTCTGCTATTACGCATTTGACCCCGGCGCCCTTCAACGCTAACGGTGCTTGTTCTCGGCTTGATCCGCACCCGAAGTTTTCTCTAGCTACAATTATGTTTCGAGTCTTAACTTTTTGAATGAACTCTGAATCTAAGCCTTCCATTGCATGTTTCGCTAACTCAGCTGGACTTGTGTAGATTAAATATTTCCCAGGCAGAATTACGTCAGTATCCACGTTGTCTCCGTACTTTATTGCTCTTCCAGAAATCACAGCTAAGAGACCTCCGATGGATCCGTTATCTTACCCGTAATGGCTGAAGCCGCTGCAGTTACCGGCGAAGCTAGGTACACATATGACTTTGGGCTCCCCATTCTACCGATGAAGTTTCGATTAGATGAGCTGACGCAAACTTCCCCAGGGGCTAATAGCCCCATATGTCCACCTAAGCATGGCCCACAGTTCGGATTGCATACGAATGCACCTGCCTTTATGAAAATTCCAATTAATCCTTCCTCGAGAGCTTGTGAGTAAATTTCCTGTGAAGCTGGAATCACAATTGTTCTAACATTCTTCTTCACTTTTCTACCTTTGAGAATTTTAGCTGCCATCTCTAAATCTTCTAACCGCCCATTCGTACACGAACCTATGAATGCCTGATCCACTTCTACGCCGCCAACCTCGGAC
>CAYYPV010000017.1:0-3744 GCA_964473665.1 uncultured Candidatus Bathyarchaeia archaeon | reverse complement strand
TATTCCGCCGTGGGTTCGAATAATGAGGATTCAGAGAGATATTCCCGCTAAACTGATCGCAGCGGGAGTTAACAGAAGCAACCTCAGACAACTCGTTGATGAAAGATTGAAAGCACAAGGAGTAAGATGCAGATGCATACGATGCCGCGAAGTCGGACATAGATTCATGAAAGATAAAATCAAGCCAAACCTGAACGAGATTAAAATCATGACATACACACAGGAAGCATCAAAAGGCGTAGACCTGTTCATATCCGCAGAAGACCCAATTAACGATGTGCTACTCGGCTACCTAAGGCTCCGTATACCTTCTGAGGGCGCTCATAGACCCGAAATTCTTCCGAATAAAACCTCAATCGTACGTGAACTGCACGTCTATGGACCGCTGGTTCCACTAGGTAAACATTTAGCTGAATCAATACAACATAAAGGCTATGGAGCCATTTTACTCGCTGAAGCCGAAAAAATTTCACGTGAAGAATATGAGGCAAATAAAATTCTCGTCACAAGCGCTATTGGCACAAGACAATATTATTCGGCGAAAAACTATAAACAGGACGGCCCATATGTCGCCAAGAAATTGGTGTAAACAATGAGTAAAGAACTTACCGGGTATAAAGGTGACGTACTTAAAGTTCTAGAGAAAGCAAATTTGAGTATAGGCAACTTGACCCGAATCACAACAAACGGCGAAAAATATGAGGGCCTACTGATGCCGCGATCTGAACTCGGCGATGACAAACACATTGAAATTAAACTCCAAAGCGGCTACAATATCGGTATTCACTTGACACCGGAAATTAAAGTTGAAAAAATTGGAGAAGGCGCTAAACCAACATTTATTACACCGCCAACTCCGGAGAAAAAACCCGGTCTCCCTAAAGTATCAATTATAAGCACAGGCGGAACAATCGCCAGCCGTGTTGACTACCGAACAGGAGCTGTACGCCCAGCGTTGAACGCAAGTGACCTTTACGCTGTCGTTCCTGAACTTTCGGAAGTTGCTGATGTAAGAGCTGAAATTCTATTCAGCATTTTCAGCGAAAATATGTCTCCTGAATGTTGGGCTGAAATAGCTAAAACCACAGCCCGCCACATAGCGGAAGGCGCTCAGGGAATTGTAGTGGCGCATGGAACCGATACAATGGGCTATACCGCCGCTGCATTAAGTTTCGCTCTTCAAGATCTACCAGTTCCAGTCATACTGGTCGGTTCACAGCGTTCTTCAGATAGACCCAGCTCAGATGCAGCTTCAAATCTACTTTCAGCAGTTATAGCGGCGGCTAACGCCCCATTCGCTGAAGTAAGCCTCGCGATGCATGATACTACATCTGATAAAACCGTTCTTCTTCATAGAGGTACAAAGGTTAGAAAAATGCATACGAGTCGAAGAGACACATTTAGGTCGATTAACGCCGAAGCCCTCGCCAGGGTTGAAGGCGATAAAATAACTATGCTAACCGAAGACTATCGGAAACGTGATCCTAAACGTAAACTCACTCTAAAACCGAAATTCGATGACAAAGTCGCATTAATTAAGTTTCATCCAGGCTTCAACCCAAAAATGATACAGTGGCTTATCGATGAAGGCTACCGCGGTATAATCCTTGAAGGAACAGGGCTGGGGCATGTGGGCAAAGACTGCTTTGGCGCAATAAAAAAAGCTGTCGACAATGGGATGTTTGTAGGAATGACTTCGCAAACTCTCTGGGGGCGCGTCCACATGAAGGTCTATGAAACTGGTAGAGATCTGCTGGCAATCGGGGTCGTCCCAATGGAGGACATGTTACCTGAGACAGCGCTCGTCAAATTGATGTGGGCATATGGCCAAACAAAAGGCCTTGAAGAAATTAAAAAAATCATGTTAACAAACATCTCAAATGAATATTCACCGCGAACACTTTACACAGAGTGGGCAGAATGACAACGAGTTATGATTACAGTAAAATAGGATTAAAAGTCGGAATAGAGATACATCAGCAGCTCAAAACAGCCCATAAATTATTCTGCTTATGTAAGCCCGAATTATCAATGAAGGATCCTGAGATCCTATTCTTCAGACGGTTAAGACCTACACAGAGCGAATTAGGACAGACTGATCCCGCTGCACTATTTGAATTCCAGCGGGGGAGAGGCGTTGTCTATGAGGCTGACCATGAAACTAGCTGCTTAGTTGAATTCGACGAATCTCCACCACAAGATCTAAACAAAGAAGCTGTTGACGTATGCCTCGCAGTATCTATAATGATGAGAGCTAAACCTGTAGATGAAATCCATGTAATGCGGAAAACCGTGATAGACGGATCCAACACAACAGGCTTCCAAAGAACGGCTGTTATTGCACTAAATGGAGAAATTGATGAGGATGGTAAGAAAGTTCCAATTCAAACTATATGCCTCGAAGAAGACGCTGCGCGAAAAACTGGTGAAGAGGGCGAAATTATTCATTATCGTATTGACCGTCTCGGTATACCTTTAATCGAAGTTGCAACGGCTCCAGTCATCAAATTGCCGGAGGAAGCTGCGAAAGTTGCTTTAACCATTGGGCGTATCCTGAGGGCGACTGGGAAAGTTAAGCGTGGGCTTGGAACAATCCGCCAAGATATCAACGTTTCAATTTCGGATGGAAACTTAATTGAGATTAAGGGATGTCAAGAGCTTGAACTGCTACCGAAAATCGTGGAGTATGAAGTTCAGCGGCAATTATCCCTAATCAAAATCAGAGAAAGTCTACGGAAGCGCGGCGTCAAGAAGGAAGAGATTAAAGAAGACTTTACTGATGTTTCCTTAATTTTTAAAGAATCAAAATCTAGAGTTATAAAAAATGCGCTTGACCGCGGAGGTCTAGTTTTAGCAGTTAAACTACCGAAATTCGCTGGTTTACTTGGCACCGATGTTGCACCAGGTGTAAGGTTTGGAACAGAAATGTCTGAAAGGGCAGTATTCTGGGGAAGAGTAGGCGGAATATTTCATACAGATGAACTGCCCAGCTACGGAATAACTGTAGAGGAGGTTTCACGGCTAAAGACGCTTTTAAAATGTGACGAATCCGACTCAGCAGTCTTTGTTGCGGATAAACCTGAAAATGCCACTGATGCATTAAAGGCGGTTGTAGAAAGAGCCAGAGAAGCCCTAGACGGTGTCCCAAGTGAGACAAGAGGCCCAAAGCTGGATGGAACCACTAGATATGAGAGGCCTAAACCGGGTGCTGCGAGAATGTATCCTGAAACCGATATTCCACCTGTTCCAGTAACTGAAGACTGGATTAAAAAAATTAAAGAGACCTCGCTGGAGCTGCCTGAACAGAAAATTGAACGCTTAATGAAACAGTATAATCTTAACCGAAAACTCACTGAACAAGTAATGAACTCAGAGTACACAGATTTGTTTGAAGAAATAGCCCAAGAAACAAAAGTCGCTCCATCTGTAATCGCCTCTATTTTAACCGAAACCATAAAGGGCCTTGGACGTGACGGGGTAGCTGTGAATAAATTGACGGATGAACAGATAAAAGCAGCATTCATGCTGATTAATGAAGGGTCGACAGCAAAGGAATCTCTGCCAGAAATTTTAACTTGGCTCACGCAACACGAGGGAGAAGATTTAAAAAAAGCTGTCGAGACGCTTGGACTTAAGGCAATTTCAACAGACGAGCTGGAAACTGTAGTCGCCAAAGTTATACAGAAAAACATTGATTTAGTGCGAAAACAAGGAACAGACTCACATGGACCTCTAATGGGAATA
>CAYYPV010000016.1:0-6462 GCA_964473665.1 uncultured Candidatus Bathyarchaeia archaeon | reverse complement strand
GGAGGAAACAATTACACCGCTCCCGAAAAAATTCAGAATTCGACGCGACGCTTTCAGTTCTATCGGCTGGACTATCAACCGACCAGCAAAGATCGCCTTTACGGGCGCATCGCCTCGGACCGGGGTAATTCGCCTAGGAATGGTCCCTGGCTGGGATCGGCGTATGAAGTGGATGATCCGGACAGCTACACCCAGATACAATTCCAACAGGTCCCCCTGCCACTTCAGCTACTGTCTGATTTACATTATTTCTTTTTCCCCGATTTGCCATCTCTTCGATACACTTAAAATCGTCCACTCCAAGCATCCTTCTTGACAGGCCCTCAATTGTTCCCCCGCCCACACCAGTTCCACCTATGTGGCGGATCTTTCGCCCTTTCTCAGAGGCGACAACCATTGCCGTACCATTCCCAACACTCACAATCAGAGCCTTCTCCTTTCCCGACAGTTCGAGGCCACCCTTACCTATTGCCGTTATCTCGTCAACCCTAGTAGCGGGTAAACCTAGAAGAGAATCTCCAAGTAGTCTAGCGCCAACTCCAGAAACAGCCACCCCCTCAACATTATTGACTCTTCGTCCAGCCGTCTGGAGAACCGCCTGCAGAGCAGTTTGCGCTAACTCCAAATTATCCTTATTATTCACACTCTTCATAGCAAGAATCCGGGATTTCTCTAAGGCAACAGCCTTTGTTGCACTTGAGCTAATATCAATGCCGATGAATACCTGCTTCAAGGAGACTCACCAGCAACTACACCAATTTCTTTCCGATTCACCAAAAATGCGACAATAAGGCCGAAGACCATAACTATAACTGAAGAGATTAGGATGAGAGTTTCAACCCAAAATGCTGCAAACAGAGAGAACATTAAGCCTCCGAGAGGAGTTAAAGTTACGATTAGATACAAGGCTGCTAGTGTTAATGAGACTGCGAATGTAGACTTCAAAATTTCGCTGGGTTTTCCCCAAGATAATTTTATAGCGTTTGAGCTTCCTCGACCTGAACCGAGAATGGGTTTAGTGGCTCTAATAAGTGGGGGCATGAGCGGGATTACGAAAGGAATCATGGTTGCCACCCAGAAGAATGTGAGGCCGAGGACAGTACCTACTTTGAGGCTTATGGACCAAGAAGCCCAAGCGGTGGAAACCGTGGAAAAATAACCAACAACTCCAATAGCGGCGATTAGGTTGCCTACAATCAGTGATACGAAAGCGGTGACAATAAAGGCTCCCCAAGTAGAACGCTTCTGCATAAGCCACCCTAAAAGGTAGAAGCCAGCGAAGTTGGCTGGGACGCCTGCCACAAGACTTAGGATAGGAGTGGTATTAACGAAGCCGGTGATGGCTTCACCCACGAAAGTCCCAATGGCGGCACCAAACCCTCCTACAAGCGGTCCATAAGCTAAGGCGAAAAAGGCTGGAACAAGTACTCCGGGCCTGAACTGCCCAACACCCCACGGAGTCGGGATAGAAGCTGTCAGAGCCGCGGCTGCAGCGTAGAGAGCTGCTGAAACAGCCGTTAACGAAATCTTCAGGGTAAGAGAGCTTGTCTGGCTTTTCTTCATGTCTGCCATAAATTTCCACCATTGACCTAGAATTATTTGACTCACTTAAGGTAACTTGTTGAAAGGGTATTTCTAATATGTAAATTGTAGTCTTTTAATAATTATTCCGTCGCAACTTAATTCTTCCTTTAAGTACGAAAAACGTATTGTTTCGCGTAGCTAAAGTGTTTATTCAGTGAATAAGAGTCATATTCGGTCTTCTTCGGAGATTTTTACCGTATCTAAGTAGTGCTGCCTCAAAATCGATGAAACTTCTTCTCTTCACTTTATTTTCTATCCACACTTCGTGAAGGTCTTTCAGTATTTCCATACGTTCTTTCTCATTCTCTCCCCGCAGCGGTATATAGCCTAGTTCTCTAGCTGCATTTATTACCAATTCCTGCGGGAGTGGATCAGCGTTTTTCCATATTCCACGTAGTTCTCTGAGGAATATGTTTGCAGTAACATCGCCGATTCCTTTTCCAAGGTTTTTTATTTTTTCTTCCAAATCTCTTGGATCCGATGCTTGGTCATGTAGAAGATTTAGGTTTCCGTTATAGTTGGTTTTCAGATTTTTCATGACTTCTAATAATTTGTCTGCAGTTTTGAAATCGTACCGCACGTAACCTCCTGCGTCGAGGCTCTTAACTAAATTGTCCCATCCGGCTTCAATGATTTTATCAGCGTCTAAAAGGTCATCCTTTTCAAACTGCCGATAAGTGTTAATCGCGATTGTTTCAGAAATCCTTGCACCGAACAAGATTGATGCGAGAAACCATTTAAAGACCTCTTTAGGTTCAGCTTTTGATAGATTTATTCCTAGCATTGAAGAAAAACTGCCGCCGAATCTTCTTATTAATAGACCAACACTATTCTTCGCTTTTTTATAAGAACGCATATTTTTCACAAGCATTAATCTTCCATATTAATAGTTGATTAGCACTTTGCGCAAACATTCTTTCCATAATGAAAAGATAAATTTGGATACACATTAGGTCCAATAAGACTGGTCGCTTATGAGGAAATTGAGAATATAGGAAGAATTTAGGAGTTTATTTCTCGCAAGTCTTTTATGTTCGTTAAATTATGGTACTTTATTCGTCTTAAGGCGGGTGAGGGGTTCTCCCATCCGTTCCGCCATAAAAATCCCGGAAGTGGGAGTGATGTCAAGTTGGATGAAAAAAAGATAGCGTTGTCAGCGACTTTTGCCACTCTATACGCTGTCGCTGTTATCGTTTTTGCTGTGGTAAGCTTCAGTATTATACAGATGCGGATTGCTGATTGCCTTATACCTTTGTCAGCGGTGTTCGGCTGGCCAGCTATATTTGGAGTAACTATTGGATGCTTCGTTGGCAATGCCTATGCTCCGGTAGGTTGGGCTGACTATTTTTTAGGCCCGTTAGCTAATTTTATTGCGGCTTTCCTAATTTTCAAGCTGAGGCGACGACCGTTAGTGGGCTGTATTCTCGGGGCTGCTGTTGTTGGATTAATAGTAGGAGGCTATCTCTGGTTGTTTTTGCCTGTTCCTGAGTTTTTCGGCGTTGAGAAACTGTATCCTTGGCTTATAAGTGTGATAAGCATCTTTGTCAGCGGTTTAATCACGCAGGGGGTTTTAGGTTATTCCTTATTGAAAATTTTCAGAAGGCCGAATATTGCTGGGGTTTTGAAGGCGCATGGACTTAAAAATTATGCTGAAGAGAAATAAGAAACTATTCAACTAGGCATGCTTCAAGTTTTCTAGGTATTTTTCGCTGTTCATCGTTAAAATATTCAATGAAACTTTTTGCTGAGTAGAATGGATTTATCCATCTTGCTTTGTTGAACTGTTTTTCAATTGTAGTAACAGGGATCATGTGTCCCTTAGTTTTTCTTTGCTTGATGCATTCTATAATTTTGTTAAGTGAAACTACTCCTCTTTCATCTAGACATTCTTTTTTTGGAAAAGTTGTGAACGCTAATCCTATGGTTATTTTCGTGTGGGCGTCGGAGCCGGCTATTTGAGCGACGCCAAGTTTTCTAGCGAGATTAGTGCGCGATGAATAACCTGCAGCCGCATTGTATTCTTCGACACCGTCGATTATTTCATTAACGCGGTAAACGTTATCTCTAAGCCCTAATTCGTGGTTTACGTGAGCAGCTATAGCTATGCCTCCTGCGCCGTGTATAAGTTGGATTGTCTCTTCAACTGGGAGGCTGTTTTTTATTTTACTAATTGATTGAGGAGGGTTGTATGTTGAGAATAGGGCGAGTATGTGACCTTCTGAAGAGGATATTTCCATGCCTGGAATTACTGTGATGCCGTATTTTTTAGATGCTTTTTCACATGATGGAAAATGAAGAGGTATGTGATAGTTTGTTTCTTTTGACGGCGCGATGTAGTGTAGGTGATCAGTTATGGCTACTGCTTCCAATCCGCGTGCCTTCGCTTTTCCCACAATGTGATCTGGTGTATGAAAGCCGTCTGAGTAAATGCTGTGTGTGTGAAGGTCTGCCGATAGGCTGTTCGGAATGATGCTTAAAGTAGCACGTACTTGGTCTGTTAATTTTCTTTCGAAGTACTGTTTGACTGGGTTTATGCGTTCCAGGGATCGATAGAGTGTCCCTACTATGTATTTTTCAGTTCTGTTGACTTTTATTTGAGTAACCCGCATTTCTTCCGGTCGTCCTAGAATTGATTTAGTCAGTTTATCTGTTAATTGATTTACGTTTTTATTGGTAGTGCCCGTAATTGTTGTATAATGTGAATTTAAAGCTATGAACTAAGCAGTTTTATTTTAGGTGTTTAATTTGTCAGGGAAGAATACGCTTAAAATTATCGTTGATACGCGGGAGAGTAGTTTTGTTATTAACCATCTGCAACGTTTGGGTGTTCAGATTAGTGTTGAGATGATTTCTCCTGGTGATTATGTTGTGGCTGACGGGTTTGCCGTTGAAAGGAAGACGGTTAATGATTTTATCCGTTCAATCTTTGATAAGAGGCTGTTTGAGCAGGTTGAACGTTTAAGAGAGGCTTATCCTAGAAGCTGCCTTTTGGTTGAAGGAGATTTTGATTACGGTATAGGTAATTTGAAGAAACCTTTGGTGTTCTGGGGTGCTCTTGCAAGGATAATTGCGGATCAGCCAATTCCTATAGTTTTTACGATGAATGAAAAACAATCTGCGGAATTTCTTCTAAGTCTTGCGAAAAAAAGTCAAGAAAAAAAGGAGAGGCTTATTGCGAGATATAAGCCGAAAATGTACAGTTTAGCGGATAGACAGTTGTTGGCAGTTCAAGGTTTACCTAATGTTGGACCCAAAATGGCGGATCGCCTGTTACGGAGATTTGGCACCGCAAGAAAAGTGTTTACCGCACACCCTATTGAATTAAGAAGTGTCCACGGTATGGGTAGAAAGAGAGAGGATGCTATTACTAAATTTCTTGAAGCGCAGTATTCGCTTCCGGTTGGACATGAAGAATGAGAGACTATATTACGGTTCATTGAAAAACAGTGAATGATATTCGTTTTGTTAATTAGGTTGACGCTTTGAAGGCATTAATGACTTTTTCAGCGTTTGTTATTAGGACTTCTTTCTTGTCGACTGGAAGGATTACGTTTGCTGCATATAGGTGACCATCAGCAACTCCGAAACCTTTTGACGCTTCTATTAGTAGGCTTACTGTGCTGGGCACCTGTTTTTGGTCTATTAGTTTTTGCATGTCTTTGGGTATTCTAATTGAGGCTTTAACGAAGTTTTCCTTGAGTTTTCCCCAGCCTGGAATTTCTGGCGACATATTGGTGAAGCCTATTATGTATTTGTGTGGTTTGATTATTCGTGTTTGGTATGATAGGAATGAGCAGAATGTGCCTATGACTTTTGAGCCCATGCCGCGGTATATGTTTTCAGAGTCGAACCATTGGATGTTTTCAGTTTCGTTTATTCCTTCTCTATAAAGTTTGGAGAGGAGTTTTTTGTTTGCGGCTTTTCGGTTATTTTCAAGTTTTTCGAGCTCATTTTTTATTTCAGGTGTTAAGCCATCTATGCATGCTTTTATTCCAAGCTCAGGTCCACCTGTGTAGTATCCGACTGGTCCAAGAACTTGTAGGGCTGAGAATAAGCTGTTTACGCTTATGTTGAGTTTTGTTATATGCAGCTGTTTTCCCTTAGCCGTTAAAATGCCACTCTTTAAAGCTTCATCTAAAATTGATTTATTTATTCCGAGAAAGCCTTGTGGGATTTCGCTGCTGCCTACTAGAGCGAGTGGGGCTAGGTCTTTATTTTTTTCATTTAAGGCGGCTGCGAATAGGTAGGCGGATGTTGAGCCTGAGAAATCTGTTTCGCCCCTGTATCCGTAGTGTTCTAGGTTTAGGTCGTAGACTTTTGGGTCTGTGGCTTCCGTAGGGTCGTGATGATCAAGAATTACTGTTAGGTTTTTACTTTTATTGCATTTTGAGATATAATCTGCATGAGAAGATCCTATGTCCGTGTAGAAAATTATCTTGCCTTTAGTTGAGTGTATGCTCTCAATGACTTCCGGATACATTTTTTCTAGACAAAGCGTTAGAACTTTGTAGCCTTCCCTCTCTAAACATGTCTTTGTTATTGCAGCTGCCGAGAGAGCGTCCGCATCGACGTGATGGATGAGATTAATTTCTTTGATTTTTGCGTTTCGCATTTCAGAAATAGCTTTCTCAGTTTTCTCTTCGAAGCTTTTAAAGCTCATTAATGCATTTTCCCTCAATCTTTGCTTTCTATGGGTTCTCCACAGTGTGGACAAATTTGCCAGTTAGGCATTAGAAGGTTTCCGCATTTCTTACATTTAGTGTATGGCATCTGCGAGGTTGTTTTTTCTGGAATTCTAGTCATTACCCAGAAAAGTAAAGCGGCGACAATTAGTAAGAATACTAATGGCAAAATTATTATGAAAATGCTGCTCCAAGC